>JAGNVG010000020.1:14018-24437 GCA_017986605.1 Limnohabitans sp. | reverse complement strand
CCCTTCACAAGGAAACTCTCATGATGCAACGGCGTGAAATTTTGACGGCCACTTTGGGCACAGCTTTGCTGTCGGCTATGGGTTTGGCCCAGGCCCAATCCACCAAAACGGTGCGCATCGTCGTGCCCTTTGCATCCGGTGGGGTGCAAGACACTTTGGCACGCGCCTTGTCGCAAGAAATGGGCATGGCCTTGGGGCAGACCGTGATCGTGGAAAACCGTGCGGGTGCA
Organism: Limnohabitans sp.; assembly: GCA_017986605.1. Taxonomy (GTDB): domain Bacteria; phylum Pseudomonadota; class Gammaproteobacteria; order Burkholderiales; family Burkholderiaceae_C; genus Limnohabitans_A. Next base: position 24,207 of record JAGNVG010000020.1, on the reverse strand, counting down.
GGTGGCACCGTGGGCACTGGCTTTGTGGCCCGTGCTGAGGCCGATGGTTCCGTCATGGTGGCTGCAGCCGCAAGCCACAACATTGCCGGATCGCTGTACACCAAGCTCGCTTACGACCCACAAAAGGATTTCACACCTCTGGCGCACATTGGCAGCGCGAGCTATGTGCTCATGGTGCACCCCGATGTGCCCGCGAAGACCGCAGCCGAATTCATCCGCCACGCCAAAGCCAACCCCGGCAAGATGAACTATGCGACAGCCGGTGTGGGCAGCGCTACGCACTTGGCCATGGCTTACTTCACGGGGCTGGCGGGTATTGATGTGGTGCACATTCCGCTCAAGGCCACGGGTGAGGCTATCAATGAAGTCTTGTCAGGTCGGGCGCAAGCCGTGATCGCTGCCAGCATTGGCGCGTTGGCCTTTGCCAAAGACAGCCGTGTGCGTCTGCTGGGTGTGACTTCGCCCAAGCGCAGCAAATACCTCCCTGACTTGCCCACCATTGCCGAAAGTGGCTTGCCCGGTTACCAGTTTGATTCGTGGTTCGGTTTTCTCGGCCCGGCAGGCGTGCCCGCTGAGCAGGCCAACCGCATTCACGGGGCTGTGAGCAAGTTGCTCAAGGATCCCGCGATCTTGGAGCGTCTGGACAAACAAGGCATCGAGCCGCGCGACATGAGCAACGCCGATTTCAGCAAACTGTTGGCGGCGGACTATGTGCGCATGGCCCAAGTGGTCAAGGCCTCGGGGGCGAAGATCGACTGAGGTGGGCGCGAAGCCCGACCGAGCCAGACCAGCATTCGTTGAAAAGCCACCCCAAGTCACCGGGGTGGCTTTTTTCTTGGAGAGACGCTCAGGGAGCCACAGCTTCGATGGCGATGTCGATGCGGACTTCGTCGCCCACGTAAGGTGCGTATTTACCGGCGTTGAACTCGGTGCGCTTGATGGTGGTGAAGGCGTTGGCGCCCAAAGCGGGCTTTTTCATCATGGGGTGGGGCATGGCTTGGAAGTTGGTGACTGTCAGGGTCACGGGCTTGGTGATGCCTTTGATGGTCAAGTTACCCTCGATGGCTTTGGGCTTGTCGCCTTCAAACACGACTTTGGTGGACTTGAAAGTCGCTGTGGGGAACTTGGCGGTGTCCAGGAAGTCTTCGCCCTGGATGTGGCCGTTGAAGTCCACCGAACCGGTGTTCACGGATTTCATGTCAATGCGGATGTCCACCGAGCCGGTCTTGGCCTCGGCATCCAACACCACGTTGCCTGTGGTGTTGCTGAAGCTGCTCAGCTGGGTCGAGTAACCAAAGTGCGAGTACGAAAAACGGGGGAAGGTGTGTGAACCGTCCACGTTGTAGGTCACGGGTGCGGCCAAGGCCGAGCCGGTGGTCACCGATGCAAAGGCCAAAGCGGCGGCGAGTTTGTTCAAAATGGTCATGGGAAAGCTCCAGTTAAAAAAGTCGAGGTGGAAAAAAGAGATGGATACCCGTGTGCACGGGCATGTCATGGGGCAAGGCCGAAGCCGAGTTCATTTGCCCAGCGCCGTGGTGACCGAAAAATGGACTTGGATGTCATTGGCCACGACATCGAACTTCGCCCACATGCCTTCGCCAATGGTGTAGTCGGCACGCTTCATCATGAAGCTGCCAGTGAGCAAGCCGTCTTTGCCTTGAGCGGTGTGCTTCATGGGAAACTTCACATCGCGGGTCAGGCCCTTGATGCTGAGCGTACCTTGCACGTCGTATTGGTTGGGGGCAGTCTGTTTGATCTGTTTGGCGACAAAGTTGGCTTTTGGAAAGGCGGCCGCGTTGAACCATGACTTGGTCACCACTTCCTGGTCGGCTTCACCCGATCCCGTGTCCACGCTGGCCAGATCGACCTCAAAACTGGCCTTGGCCTGCTCGGCTTTGGCTGGGTCAAAGTTCATCTGCGCGGCAAACCTCTTGAAGCGACCGTCCACGGCCACGCCCATTTGTTTGTAGCTGAAGGTCACGCTGCTCTTGGCGGGCACGATGGACTGGTAAGGGGCCGCGTGGGTTTGCAGCGCCAGTGCGCTGACAGACAAAGCCAGCAAGGTTTTCAAAACGGTGCTCATGGTTTCCTCATTGGTCTGAAGTTCGACGAGTGGGCAGCATGCGGCGCAGCGTGTCGTCTTTGTGAAAGAAATGGTGAAACAGTGCGGCGGCGGCATGGCCTGCAATCAGCAGCAGCAAACCGATGTTCAGGGCTTCGTGCAACTCGGCCAGGGTGTGGCCCAGTGCTTTGTCTTTGCCGATCAGGTCAGGTATCGGCAGCACGCCAAACCAGACGGTTTGGAATCCTTTGGCCGAACTCATCAGCCAGCCGCTCAAGGGGATGGCGATCATCAGCACATAAAGCAAAAAATGGCCCGCATGGGCGGCCCATTGCATCAGGGCGGACATGTTGTCTGGCATGGCGGGTGGGCGGTGCGTCACGCGCCAGACCAGGCGCAGCCAGACCATCGCGAACACGCTCACGCCAGCCCATTTGTGCCACGCGTAGTACTGCAATTTTTCGGGCGAAAGCGGCAGATCGCTCATGTAAAAGCCCAAGGCCAGCAGGCCAAAAATCATCAGGGCCATCAGCCAGTGCAGGCTTTTGGCCATGGTGGTGTAGTGCGGTGCGGGAGGGGTGTTCATGGGGTCTCTTTCAGAGCGGGTTCAGTGGAATGTGTAGCCGTCCATGGCGATCACATGGTCACTGATACCCCGAAAAAACGCCTCTGGCTGTGCGTCAGCGCCCGCAGCGCCCAAAGCGGTGAACAGCGGCAACAGGTGTTCGTCGGTAGGGTGGGCGCGTTGGCCGGCGATCTGTTGGCGGTAGGCCAGCAGGCCAGCTACGTCGCGCTCAACCATGTGGGTGTGAATCCAGTCGGCAAAGACCTGCACATAGGGTGGAGTGGTCCCGCCTTGCATGCTCACCGCCATGAAGTCGCGCAGGTTGTGTGTGACGTTACCGGAAGCCAAGATCAGGATGTTTTGTCTGGCCAAGGATGCCAGTGCCTGGCCGACGCGGTAGGCGTGTTCAGGGCCTTGGTGGCTTTGCATGGACAGCGGCACCACCGGGATATCGGCATCTGGAAACATTTGTCGCAGTGGAATCCAGGCCCCGTGGTCCAGGCCGCGTTGGGCGTCTTGCGTCACGGGAAGGCCTGCTGTTTGCAGCGCGGACATCACTTGGGCCGCGACTTCGGGGCAGCCGGTGGCGGGGTATTGCATCTCGTACAGACGTGGGTCAAAGCCGCCAAAGTCGTGAATGGTTTTCAGTTGGGTGGCGGTGCCCACGGTGGGTAGCGCCGTGTTCCAGTGCGGACTGAGTACCACGATGGCTCGGGGCGTGACTAAGGTGGCGGCGATCTGGCTCATGGCTGCGCCAGCAGCACCTGGATGCAGGGCAAACATCGGTGAACCATGGGGCACAAATAGAACGCAGCGTTGGGCAGGCATGGCAGTGGGGCTCGAGTGGTTGGCGTCACGGTGACAGCCGAAAGAGGATCTTGGGGCTGCAATGGCATGCACTGTAGGCTGTTCAGTTGATTTGAGAAAGAAGCTAATGAGCAAATATTTGTTGCACAATTAGCAACAATGGACAAACTCGATGCAATGCAAATCTTTGTGCGGGTGGCCGAAGCGGGCAGCTTTACCGCCGTGGCCGATCAATTGCACGTGGCTCGCTCGGTGGTCACGCGCCAGATTGCGGCCCTTGAAAAGCACCTGCGCATCAAGCTGATCACCCGCAGCACCCGCAGCCTGACCCTGACGGCCGCAGGCGCGGCTTATCTGGAAAAGTGCCGGGTCATCCTGAACATGGTGGACGCCGCCGAGGCCAGTCTGGACGAAGAAAACGCCGTCCCTCGTGGCCGCATCCGTTTGGGTTTGCCCATCAGTTTTGGCTTGCAGCGCCTCATGCCCGCCTTGCTCGAATTTGCGCAAGCACAGCCCCACATCGAACTGATGATGGATTTCTCGGACCAGCGTGCCAACCTGATCGAGGAGGGCATTGATTTGTCCATCCGCATCACCGCCGATTTGCAGCCAGGCGATATCGTGCGCCACTTGGGCTCGGTGCGTCTGCTCACGCTGGCTTCGCCAAGCTACCTCTCTGAACACGGCGAGCCTCAGCATCCCCAAGCACTGGCCCACCACGAGTGCCTGGTTTATTCGATGTCCATGAATTCGGCGACTTGGCCTTTTCTGGTGGACGAACGGGTGCAGCAGTTTCCGGTGCGCGGTCGCATCCGCGCCAACAATGGCCTGGCTCTGACGCAGGCGGCTGCGCGTGGCATGGGCATCACCTTGCAACCGGACTTCATCGCTGAGCCTTTTTTGGACAAGCAGGAAGTGGTGCAAATCTTGTCGGCCTTTGAGGCGCCTCCTTTGGGTATTTACGCAGTGTTGCCCAGCAACCGCTACATTCCGCACCGGGTCAATGTGTTGCTGGAACATCTGGCCAAGTTCTTGCACCCGATGTGAACCGTCCCCTGCGAATGTCCTGCACGCCTGAAGGGCTGTCCCGAGCTTGACCGCTTGGGCGGGAAATCCGGCCACAATTTGCGCTGTGTCCGGGCAGCATCGACCCGGCAACCGCTTCGGAAACCGATTTCAGGAAAACGACATGACTTACCCCAACACCCAACTCTTCATCAGTGGCCAGTGGTGCGATGCCGCAGACGGCCGCACCTTGCCCGTGTTCAACCCCGCCACCGGCACCGAAATCGGGCGCTTGGCGCACGCCGGTGTGCCCGACCTGGAGCGCGCCGCACAAGCTGCGCAAAAGGGCTTTGAGATCTGGCGCGATACGCCTGCCAATGAGCGCAGTGCCATCATGCGCAAAGCTGCAGCCCTGATGCGCGAGCGCGCACCGCAAATTGCCGAGCTGCTCACGCAAGAGCAAGGCAAGCCCTTGGGCGAAGCCAAAGTCGAAGCCATGTCGGCCGCTGACATCATCGAGTGGTTTGCCGAAGAAGGCCGCCGCGTGTATGGCCGCATCGTGCCGCCTCGCAACATCCAAGTGCAGCAGCAGGTGCTCAAGCAACCCTTGGGGCCCGTGGCCGCGTTCACGCCTTGGAACTTTCCGGTCAACCAGGTGGTGCGTAAGATGTCGGCTGCATTGGCCACGGGCTGCTCGATCATCGTCAAGGCCCCTGAAGAAACGCCCGCATCGCCCGCCGAGTTGATTCGCGCGTTTCACGACGCTGGCGTGCCTGAAGGTGTCATCGGTTTGGTCTACGGCACACCCGCTGACATCTCCCAATACCTGATCGCGCACCCCCTGATCCGCAAAATCACCTTCACCGGCTCCACGCCCGTGGGCAAGCAATTGGCGGCACTGGCAGGCCAGCACATGAAGCGCGTGACCATGGAGTTGGGTGGCCACGCCCCGGTCATCGTGGCCGAAGACGGTGACATCGCCTTGGCCGTCAAAACGGCAGGTGCTGCCAAGTTCCGCAATGCGGGCCAGGTCTGCATCTCGCCCACCCGCTTTTTGGTGCACCACAAAATCGCCGACGAATTTGCACGCCTTTTGGCCGCGCACGCCGAATCGCTCAAGGTGGGTGACGGCCTGACCGCAGGCACCCAGATGGGGCCCTTGGCCAACGAGCGCCGACTGGTGGCCATGCAAACCATCATGCAAGACGCACGTGCCAAAGGGGCCAAGGTGCTCACGGGCGGCGAGCGCATTGGCACGCAGGGCCACTTCTTTGCACCTACGGTGCTGTCGCACGTGCCGCTGGACGCCGATGTGGTGAACAACGAGCCCTTTGGCCCGATCGCCGCGATCCGTTCGTTCGAAAAAATCGAAGATGCCATCGCCGAAGCCAACCGTCTGCCTTTCGGTTTGTCGGGTTACGCCTTCACCAACTCGCTCAAAACGTCGCACTTGCTGAGCCAGCGCCTGGAAGTGGGCATGCTGTGGGTCAACCAGCCTGCAGCGCCTTGGCCAGAGCTGCCTTTTGGTGGCATCAAGGATTCGGGCTACGGCTCCGAAGGTGGCCCCGAAGCGCTGGAGGCTTATCTCAACACCAAGACGGTGTCGATCTTCAACGCCTAAAGGGTTGGGGGTGTTGCGCATCTTGGTCACGGGCTTTGAGCCGTTTGGCGGACAAGGCCTGAACCCGTCCTGGGAAGTGGCGCGTGCATTGCACGGCATTGCGCTGGATGGCGCACAGGTCACGGCGGTGCAGTTGCCCTGCGTGTTTGCGCAGGCGCTGCCCGCTTTGCAGGACGTGTTGACCACGCACCGCCCCGACATCGTGCTGGCGCTGGGCCAGGCCGAGGGGCGCTGCGATTTTTCGGTGGAGCGCGTGGCCATCAATGTGATGGATGCGCGCATCCCCGACAACGCGGGCGAGCAACCGATTGACGTGCCGGTGATCGCAGAGGGCCCGGCAGCTTATTTCAGCACCTTGCCTATCAAATCTTTGGTGGCCGGTTTGAAAGCGGCAGGCTTTGCGGCCTCGGTTTCGCAAACGGCGGGCACCTTTGTCTGCAACCAAGTGTTTTATGCCCTGCAACACACCTTGGCAGGTCAAGGTGTGCACAGTGGCTTCGTGCACTTGCCGCTTTTGCCCGAGCAAGCTGCCAACTGGACGGGCCCCAGCTTGCCCAGCTGGCCGATCAGCGTTCAGGTGGCGGCGGCACAGCGGGCATTGGCCGTGCTCGTGGCGCACCGGCAGCAAGGCTTGGCGGATCTGGCGATCGGTGGCGGTACGCTCCACTGAACTCTGGCGCACCCAGAAAACCTGTATGGGTTTGCGGGTGGCCCGATGACGGTCTTTGTGCGCGACAGCACACAGACGCGCTGCGTTGATGGCCTGATCATGGAGCACCATCTCAACAGCAGGAATCGCATGCCCAACAACACCTTCAGTCAAGCCGTGATCGCCAGTCTTTTGTGCGTGACGGCGACATCTTGGGCACAAACATCGGCAGGCTTGGGGCGTGTCGACTTCAAGGAAAACTGTGCCAGCTGTCACGGTATGTCGGGCAAAGGCGATGGTCCGGTGCATTCATTTTTGATCAAGCCCCCTTCTGACTTGACCATGATTGCGCAGCGCCATGGCGGGAAATTTCCTCAGGAGTTGATGTGGGAGGTGATCGATGGGCGCTGGTCTGACGAGGTCGGTCCGCACGGCTCTCGTGAAATGCCTGTTTGGGGCACCGAGTTCAAAGCACGCGCCATGACCCAGCCGAGCGACTCGCCACGGACGGCCGAGTGGTCGGCCCGCAACCGCATCGTGTCCTTGTTGAAATACCTCGAGACGATCCAGCAGCCCTGATGGTGCAAAGACCCACCTCTCGGTGGGTCCATGTTTTCAAGGTGGGCTGATCTCGATCCGGTTCAAGTCAAAACCCGCAGTTGCCAATTTGCCCAGCAATTGCTGGTAAGTGGCCGCCGGCATTTCAGGTGTGCGTGACAAGATCCACAGGTAATCAAGCTTAGGCTCACTCACCACCACCCATTGGTATTGCGGGTCCAGATCGATGATCCAGTAATCCCCCCAGACGAAGGGCAAGAAGGACAGCCATGCGGGTGCAAAACGCACTTTCAGTTGTGCCGACGTTGGGCCTCCGATTTGACGCGCGGCACCCAAAGCCTCGCTCCATTCGCCTTTGTCGGTTTTGCACCGGTTGAGCACCTGGACCTGACCATTGGCCATCAGGCTGTAATTTGCCTGTGTGCTGCTGGCGCATTTCTTTTGAAACCAGTTGGGGTACTTGGCGATTTCATGCCACGTGCCCATGTAGCGGGCCACATCGACCGAGGGCACGCTGCTCAATGGGGGTGGTGCAGCAGCTGCGACGGCGCTGGTCATGCAGATCACGCCTGCCAGAAAAGATGAAGTCGCGCGTTGTCGTGCGGTGCTGAACCGAATACGGTGTCGTGGTGTTGGGGTGGGCATGGGGTGCAACTTCCTGAGAATGGAGGACTGTGAAAGACAGGCGAAACTCAGGCTGACATGCTGGCCATGCCGTGTCTGTTGGTGACCGCACGCTCAGACCACGATCGGGTCAGTGCGCCATAGGTCGCTGCCAAGCCGGCGTTTACCAACATCAAGGCCGAGTGATGCGCTTCAGGTCGGGGGCGTGCTTTCAAACTCGCAGGCCTTTGACCAGCGGTTGCGCCAGACGTTCACCTTCCTGTTGCCAAAAGTCTGGCGGCGCACGCTGAATGCGCACGATGGCATTGCCCATGTGGGTGGCCGCCGCTTGCCGAGCGGCATCGGCGTCGCCAGCCTCTACGGCTTGCAAAATGGCGTGGTGCTCGGTTTGCACCTCGGCGGCAAAGTCCATGCGCCTGGCTTCGTTGGCCCGGGTCACTTGTGTGGCACCGTGCAAAAACTGGCCCAGGTATTCGAGTGTTTGAATCAGGAAAGGGTTGCGCGTGGCATCGGCAATGGCGCGGTGAAATCTCACGTCTTCCGCCACGCCGTTTCCGCCCGCTTGCACGGCAGTGTCCAGGGCTTTGACCGCGTGCTTGAGCGCACGAATGTCCTGTGCACTTCGCCGTTGTGCTGCCAGTGCGGCGACCTCGGCTTCCAGCGCGCGGCGCACCTCGACCATCTGGATCACGGCTTCTTGAGAGGCCGCATGCCTGGCCTCAAAGTTCAGCGGCGCAAAGGGCAGTTGCTGGTTCACAAACACACCGCTGCCTTGCCGCGAATCCACCAAGCCCAGAGATTTGAGGCGCGAGACCGCTTCCCGCACCACGGTTCGGCTGACCTCAAATTGCGCCACCAGACGGGCCTCGGTGGGCAATTTGTCGCCGGGCATCAGACGGCCTTGCTTGATTTCAGTGGCCAGTTGCTCGGCGACCTGGTCAGAAAGCCGGGCACCGCTGGTCACGGGGGAAAAGTGGTGGGTCATAAGCTTGTCATACAAAAGACAAGTCCTGAGCATAGCGTCACTTCTCACTTTGTACCGACGTGCTTTGGTTTCTCGCTCATCGGCAATAGCCCTTCAGCTTAGTCAATTACGGATAGGTAAACTGATTTATCTATAGTAAATTATCGGCTGTCGCACCCAAGGGTGCATTTTCATGGCCGGAGATTCCCCGTGGGCGCTTACATCAACCCGATTTATCCGTACAAATCACCCACCGACCTGAGGTCGACGCCACCGCAGCGCAAGCCGCTGATCGTCATTGGAGCCGGGCCGGTGGGCCTGGCCGCTGCCATCGACGCCCGTTTGCAGGGCTTGGACGTGCTGGTGCTCGACGACGACAAGACGGTGTCGGTCGGCTCGCGGGCGGTGTGCTACGCCAAACGATCGCTCGAAATTCTGGATCGGCTGGGCATCGCCGAGCAGGCTTGCGACATGGGTGTGAGCTGGAACATCGGTCGCACCTTTTTGGAAGAAGACGAGGTCTACCAGTTCAACTTGGTGCCTGACGCAGGCCACAAGCGCCCCGGCATGATCAACCTCCAGCAGTACCACGTCGAGGAGATGCTGATCGCCCGCGCTTTGGCGCTCGGGGCCGACATCCGCTGGCAGCACAAAGTGACTGCCGTGAACCGCGAGGGCGACCACGCCACCTTGACGGTGGAAACGCCCGACGGCAACTTTGACATCGAAGCCGACTGGCTGGTGGTGGCCGATGGCGCACGCAGCCCCATTCGCCGCCATTTGGGCTTGGACATCGAAGGCCGTGTGTTTCAAGATCGCTTCTTGATTGCCGACGTGATCATGAAGGCCGACTACCCGGCCGAGCGCTGGTTCTGGTTCGACCCGCCGTTTCACCCCAACCAAAGTGTGCTGCTGCACAAGCAAAGCAACAACGTCTGGCGCATCGATTTTCAGCTCGGCTGGGACGCCGACCCCGAAGAAGAAAAGAAGCCCGAAAAAGTCATCCCGCGTTTGCAGGCCATGCTGGGCGACGAGCGGCCGTTTGAGCTGGAGTGGGTGAGCATCTACACCTTCCAGTGCCGCCGCATGACCGATTTTCGCCACGGCCGCGTGCTGTTTGTGGGCGACGCGGCGCACCAGGTCTCGCCCTTTGGCGCACGCGGGGCGAACTCGGGCTTTCAGGATGTGGACGACCTCATGTGGAAGTTGGCGCTGGTCATGAAAGGCCAGGCGGCGGACGCGCTGCTCGACACCTACGCGCACGATCGCCAGTTTGCGGCCGACGAAAACATCATGAACTCGACCCGCTCGACCGACTTCATCACGCCCAAGAG
>JAGNVG010000020.1:0-13918 GCA_017986605.1 Limnohabitans sp. | reverse complement strand
TGGCGCTGGTCATGAAAGGCCAGGCGGCGGACGCGCTGCTCGACACCTACGCGCACGATCGCCAGTTTGCGGCCGACGAAAACATCATGAACTCGACCCGCTCGACCGACTTCATCACGCCCAAGAGCCGCACCAGCAAGACTTTCCGCAACCAGGTGCTGGCGCTGGCCAAGCACCACCCGTTTGCCCGCAAACTGGTCAACTCCGGTCGCTTGTCCATGCCCTCGTTCCTGACCGAATCGGTACTGAACACACCCGATGCAGACGCCTTTGAAGGCCAGATGGTGCCCGGCGCACCGATGGACGATGCCCCGGTGCAAGTGAACGGGCAAGACGCCTGGTTGCTCGACCAGGTGGGCAAAGGTTTCCAGGTCTTGTTCTTCGTTGACGCAGCGCCTTCGCCCGAAGTGCTGGCGCAACTCGCATCCTGTGGCAGCGTGCCCCCGCGTGCGAATGAACCCGTCCAAGTGACCCCCCTCATCGTCAGCCCAAGCCCTCTGAACATCCCCGGCGTGCAAGTGATCGTCGACGCCCAAGGCCTGGTGGCCAAACGCTACGACGCCCAACCCGGCACCACCTACCTGCTGCGCCCCGACCAGCATGTGCTGGCCCGCTGGCGCACGCTGGACGCCACCAAGCTGCAAGCTGCCTTGGCTCGCGCCTTGGGCGCCCAAATTGGCTGAGCCTGAACCGCACCAAGGATTGAGATGAACACCGCCCTGAAAACAGACCCCAACTTCCACGAACCCGGCCGCCGCTTCTTCCGCGACTTCTCACCCGGCGATGAGTTTTATGAACACCTGATTGAAGCGCACAACGGCCTGAGCGACGAACAAAGCGAAGCGCTCAATGCCCGCTTGATCTTGCTGCTGGCCAACCACATTGGGGATTTGAACGTCCTGCGTGAGGCTTTGAGCGCGGCCCGTCAAAGTGCCTGAGCCCGGTGGGCGTGCCTTGGCAGTCGGGTGTTCTCAGGTTTATCGGCGTGGGTGCAATGCCCATTGAGCGACAGCGGCGATCAGGGCAAAGCCCAGCATCATCCAGCCCAGATTGACCGCGCCCTCATGGGGCACCAAGCCCACCAAATAGCCGCCCGTGGCACCTGTGAGTTGTTGCATCAGGCCGGCCACTGCGGCCGCCGATCCAGCCAATGCAGGCACGACGCCCACGGTGCCTGCCAGCGCAGGTGGGTTCAGCAAGCCGTGGCCCAAACCCACCAGCAGCAAAGGCAAGGCCACCGCCAGTGCAGTTTGGAAACCCGCCAAGCCCAAGCCCAGCATCACGACCAAACCTGCGAGCGTCAGGGCTTGGCCCCAGGCCATCACCTGTTTTTCGCCCCGTTGCTGGATCAGCCGTGAGGTCATGAAGTTGCCCAGAATGTAGGCCACGGGCACGGCCATGATGAACCAGCCAATCCCGTCGGGGCCGATGCCGTAACCTTTGAGCACGATGGGTGCGCCACCGAGGAAAACGTAAAACGTGGCCGTGGTGGCGGCCAGGATGGTCACATACAACAAGAACCGAGGCTCGCGGGCCAGACGCGCATAGGCGTTGAGCATGGCGCGCAGCCAGTGACCTTCGGGCGCGGGTGGCTTGGCGACACGGGGCAAGCCGCGCCAGGTGGCGACAAGCAGTGCCAAGGCCAGCAAAGCCAACAATGCGAAGTTGGTTTGCCAGCCGTAACGCACATGAATTTGCCCGCCGATCAGCGTGGCCAGTGGCGGGCACATGCCCAGCGCCATGCCGATGTAAGCCATGACACGGGTGCGTTGCGGCCCGCTGAACAGGTCTTGCACCATGGAGCGGCCTACCACCATGCTCGCTGCACTGCCTGCGCCTTGCAAAACGCGGGCAGCCGTCAAGGTGGTGATGTCGTTGGCCAGCGCAGCCATGACCGAGGCCAGCCCGGCCACCGCCAGCCCGAGCATCAAAATGGGTTTGCGCCCGAGCCGGTCGGACAGCGGGCCATACACCAACTGCAAGGCCCCATAGGCCACCACATAGCCGCTGAAGGTCAGTTGCACATCGGCTTGGCGGGTGTCGAAGATGGCCCCCCACTCTTGCATGGAGGGCAGGCACAAGGTCATGGCCAGCAGGCCAAAAGAAATCTGCGCCAGCAAGTTGGCGATCAGCCAGCGACTATGCGGCGGCTGCTCACCCGCCTTGGCGAGGGGTATCTCAGCCACGCTGCAATTTGTAGACGGCGGTGCCGGCCATCAGGTTGGGCAACACCCGAACTTCCTGGCCATGTTGCAAGCCAAAGGCATCCACCACCCGCAGCTCGTTTTTGCGGGCGAGGTCCCCAAAGTCGGCAAAGGTGCCCACGCGGATGTTGGGCGTGTCGTACCACTGGTAGGGCAGGCGCTTGGTCACCGGCATGCGGCCTTGCAGCACGCTCAGGCGGTTGAACCAATGCGCAAAATTGGGGAAGGCCACAATGCCCACTCGGCCCACGCGCACCGTTTCGCGCAGCATGGTTTCGGCGTTGCGCAGGTGTTGCAGCGTGTCGATCTGCAGCACCACATCAAACGACTGGTCTGCAAACATGCTCAGGCCTTCGTCCAGGTTCAGCTGGATCACGTTCACGCCCCGCTGCACGCAGGCGTGCACATTCGCATCGTCCAGCTCCACACCGTAGCCCGTGCAACCATTGTGCTTTTGCAGATAGGCCAGCAAAGCCCCATCGCCGCAGCCCAGATCGAGCACTCGGGCACCATGGGGCACCAAACGGGCAATGGCTTGCATGATCAAGGGGTCGCTCATGCGGCACCTCCTGGGGTCAGGGCATGCGCCATGTTGTCAAAGTAAGACCGCACCACATTCAGGTAACGCGCATCGTCGAGCAAAAAGGCGTCGTGGCCGTGTGGCGCGTCGATTTCGGCGTAGCTCACGTCGCGGCGGTTGTCGAGCAAGGCCTTGACCATCTCGCGGCTGCGGGCGGGCGAAAAGCGCCAGTCGGTGCTGAAGCTGACCAGTAAAAACTTGCAGCTGGCGCGGGCCAGCGCTTTGGACAGGTCGCCGCCAAAGGCACGCGCCGGGTCGAAGTAATCCAGTGCGCGGGTGATCAGCAAATAAGTGTTGGCGTCAAAGTACTCGCTGAACTTGTCGCCTTGGTAGCGCAGGTAGCTTTCGATCTGGAACTCCACTTCTTGCGTGGAATATTTGTAGCCGGTGGCGTTGTGCGTCACGGCTGCGCGCAGCTCGCGGCCAAACTTTTCGTTCATCACGTCGTCGCTCAAATACGTGATGTGCCCAATCATGCGGGCGATGCGCAGGCCCCGCTTGGGCACGACGCCTGCTTCGTAGAAGTGCCCATCATGGAAATCCGGGTCGGTCACGATCGCGCGGCGGGCCACTTCGTTGAAGGCGATGTTTTCGGCGTTCAGATTGGGCGCACTGGCCACCACCACCGCGTGCTTCACGCGCTCCGGGTATTGCAGCGTCCAACTCAGCGCCTGCATACCGCCCAGGCTGCCGCCCATGACGGCGGCTAACTGCTCAATGCCCAGCGCGTCGAGCAAGCGGGCTTGTGCGTTGACCCAGTCTTCTACGGTCACCACCGGAAAATCCGCACCATAAATACGCCCGGTGTCCGGGTGGGTGTGCATGGGTCCGGTCGAGCCAAAGCACGAGCCCAGGTTGTTCACCCCAATGACGAAAAATTTGTCGGTGTCCAGTGACTTGCCGGGGCCAATCATGTTGTCCCACCAGCCGGTGTTGTGGGGTTGGTCGGCATACACGCCCGCCACATGGTGCGAGGCGTTGAGCGCGTGGCAGATCAGCACGGCGTTGGATTTGTCGGCGTTGAGCGTGCCGTAGGTTTCGTAGCTCAGCGAATAGCCGCGAATGGACGCACCGCTTTGCAAGGGCAAAGGGGCTTCAAACAGCATGCTTTGGGATTCGGCAATCAGCATCGAATGTGTTCAGGTGTGCAAAAAACAAAACCCGGCTTCGCAGTCAGCTGGGCCGGGCTTCAGTGGGTTGAAACACACGCCATTTAGCTGAATTTCGGACCTGTTGAGGTTCCGGCGCCCGCAATCGGGTTCAAATCGGCGCATGAGGCAAGTATAAGTCGAACAGATCCGTTGATTGGGGCTGCTTTGAGCATGACTTTGGGGTGCAGCGCACGTGATCCGGGCCATGGTGTGGGCGTGCATCAATTTGGGCCTATTTCTTGCTTTTGTTTGGTGCGCCGAGGGCTTTTGGACCCTTTATGCACCAATTTAATTCAAAAATTCTCAAGAGACGGTCATGGAAGCACTGAAACAGGGCGCGGATGCGCTATTTATTTTGTTGGGCGGCATCATGGTTTTGGCCATGCACGCGGGTTTCGCCTTTCTCGAGCTGGGGACAGTTCGCAAAAAGAACCAGGTCAATGCACTGGTCAAAATCCTGGTCGACTTTTCTGTGTCGACGGTGGTTTATTTTGTGGTGGGCTACAGCGTGGCTTACGGCACCACGTTCTTTGTGGGTGCCGAGCAATTGGCCGCTAAAAACGGCTATGACCTCGTCAAGTTCTTTTTCCTTCTGACTTTTGCGGCAGCCATTCCCGCCATCATTTCGGGCGGTATCGCTGAGCGGGCCAAGTTCTGGCCACAGCTCATCGCCACGGCCGTGATCGTGGGTTTTGTGTACCCCTTCTTTGAAGGCATCGCCTGGAACCAGCACTTTGGCGTGCAGGCTTGGATCAAAGCAGTGACCGGTGATGAATTCCATGACTTTGCAGGCTCTGTCGTGGTGCACGCCATGGGGGGCTGGATTGCTTTGCCCGCCGTGGTGTTGCTGGGGGCACGTTACAACCGTTACCGCAAAAACGGTGAAGTTTCAGCCCATCCGCCATCGAGCATCCCGTTCTTGGCTTTGGGCTCCTGGATCCTGATCGTGGGCTGGTTCGGCTTCAACGTGATGAGCGCTCAAACCCTCGACAAAATCTCAGGCTTGGTCGCGGTCAACTCCTTGATGGCCATGGTCGGCGGCACTTTGGTGGCCTTGGTGCTGGGCAAAAATGACCCGGGTTTTGTGCACAACGGCCCCTTGGCGGGCTTGGTGGCCGTGTGTGCCGGCTCAGACTTGATGCACCCATTTGGTGCGTTGGTGGTCGGTGCTGTCGCTGGTGCATTGTTTGTGATCATGTTCACCTTGACCCAAAACAAATGGAAGATCGACGATGTGCTGGGTGTTTGGCCCTTGCATGGCGTGTGTGGCGCTTGGGGCGGCATTGCCGCTGGCCTATTTGGTGCGCAAACAATGGGCGGCTTGGGTGGCGTGAACCTGACCGCGCAATTGATCGGGACGGGCATGGGCGTTGCCTGGGCTTTGATCGGTGGCGTACTGGTTTACGGTTTGTTGAAATTGACGGTCGGCCTGAAACTCAGCCCCGAAGAAGAGTTCGATGGTGCTGATTTGACCGTTCACAAAATCAGCGGCGCACCCGACCGTGAAGTGAGTTGGTAAAACAACAGATTTGTGCCGCGTCGGATATTCAGTCGGATTTCTGGGGAATATCCCTTGCGCTTTTTTTTGTTTTATCGCTCATAATTAACAGACTTCACTGTCAGAAGCAGCGAAGTCATGTTTGCGGTGACCAGATCAGTTTCGCTTTCCTTCCGAAGTTTTGAGGTTTGTTGAATGCGTTTTCAGAGCTACATCGCTTTTATCTCTGTGTTTTGAGGAGTCCCTTTCATGGGCAACAAACTTTACGTCGGCAACCTGCCTTACTCGGTTCGCGACGGCGATCTGGAACAAGCGTTCGGTGAATTCGGTGCTGTCACCAGCGCCAAAGTCATGATGGAACGTGACACTGGCCGCTCCAAAGGCTTCGGCTTTGTGGAAATGGGCAGCGACGATGAAGCGCAAGCTGCCATCAACGGCATGAATGGCCAGCCATTGGGCGGCCGTAATGTGGTGGTCAATGAAGCCCGCCCCATGGAAGCACGTCCTCCCCGTACAGGTGGTGGCGGCTTTGGTGGCGGTGGCGGCTACGGCGGCGGTCGTCGTGAAGGCGGCGGCGGTTATGGTGGTGGCCGCGAAGGTGGCGGTGGTGGCTACGGCGGCGGTCGCGAAGGCGGCGGTGGCGGTTACGGTGGTGGTCGTCGCGAAGGCGGCGGTGG
Organism: Limnohabitans sp.; assembly: GCA_017986605.1. Taxonomy (GTDB): domain Bacteria; phylum Pseudomonadota; class Gammaproteobacteria; order Burkholderiales; family Burkholderiaceae_C; genus Limnohabitans_A. Next base: position 7,808 of record JAGNVG010000020.1, on the reverse strand, counting down.
CTACGGTGGTGGCGAAGGCGGTGGTGGCGGTTTCCGCAGCCCCTACGGCGCTGGGCCACGTGGCGGCAATGGTGGTGGTCGCCGTGAAGGCGGTGGCGGCGGCTACGGCGGCGGTTACTGATTCACGCACCGGGCTGGTCTGACATCGGCCCTTGAATCCTGACAAAGCCCTGCACTGCAGGGCTTTGTTGTTTCTGACCTTCAAAAATCTTCGCCAGTGTGTGGTTGCGCTTGGTCTTGAGGCGAAATGCAGCCGATGGCGCCGTGGCCCATGCGCAAAATCGAGTGTCAGGGTTGTGTTTGGGGCATCAAGGTGCCGCGCACTCTGCCCTGCAGCTGGTACTGACCTGTGTTGCTGTTGAAGTCCAAGCTTTCTGCGGTGAAGATATCCTGGCCACGGGTGATGCGAATGGGGTCTGAAGACACGAGACGGTCTTCATCCGGCAACGCCAGCAGGCGCTCACCGGCCAACTCCACTTGGATATTGGTGCCCTGCGCGTGTCGGATGGCCCGGACATCCCCGGTCAAGGTGACTTGGGTGCCATCGTCGGTGGCCACGCCATGCGTTGCTTTGGCGGTCATGGTGCCACCAGTCTCGTTTTCAGCGTAGATGCGAATCTGATCGATGTTCAGCGCCTCGGTCGCGGGGTAGTGCTGCGCCTTGTCACCGCTGACTTCACGCGTCAAGCGCCCCGATTTGTCAAACGATTGAACAGAAAAATCGGTCAAGCGGTAATCCGGATCCTGGCGCACGGTTTTGTTCTGGGTGGGGGCCAGCAATTCAGGCACGCTGCGCACCAGCCACCAACTGGCTGAAGCCAACAAGGCCATCAGGATCAAGGGCAGGTAGGCGCTGAGCCGGTCCCACAAACGGCGAAAAAAATTCATGCGGATGGGCCTGCGTGCGCGCTGACGCCAACCTGTGACAGCAATTGCGCGTATTGGCCGCTGGCCACCAGCAACACATCGCAAAAGGCACGGGCAGCGCCTTCACCGCCTCGCTCGCTGGTGATGTGGTGCGCCACCGCTTTGGCCTGGGCGTGTCCATTGGCCGGTGCGCAGGCAAAAGCCACGCGTTGCATGACGGGCAAGTCGGGCCAGTCATCGCCCATGGCGGCCGCTTGCGACCAGGTCAGCCCCAGAGCCTGGAGAAAATCTTCTGCAGCGGGGCGCTTGTCTTCCGTGCCAAATCGCGCGTGGGTGACGCCCAATGCTTTCAGGCGCAAACGCAGCGCGGGTGAGTCACGCCCGGTGATGACCACGGGCGTGATGCCTGCTTGCTGCAAGAGCTTCAAGCCTTGACCATCCAGTGTGTTGAACCGCTTGAGCGCTTCACCTGTTTCAGAAAAGTAAAGTCCACCATCGGTCAGCACACCATCCACATCAAAAAATGCGACGCGTATGCCTTGTGCTTGCAGCAACAATTCGGGTGCGTAATTCAGGGCAGGGGTCAAGGCTTGCATGTCAGATCACCTTGGCACGCATCAGGTCGTTGGTGTTGATTGCGCCGCACAGGTGCCCGGCCTCGTCCACCACCAAGATGCTGGTGATGCGACATTGCTCCATCAGTTCAACGGCCTCAACGGCCAGCGCATCCACGCGAATGGTGCGGGGACTGGCATGCATCACATCGCTGGCTTTGAGGTTGCGCAGGTCAGCGCCTTTTTCAATCAGTCGGCGCAAATCACCATCGGTGAAGATGCCCAGCACTTTGTCGTGCGCATCGACCACCGACGATGCACCAAGACCCTTGTGGCTCATCTCGCGCATCAGGTCCGTGAAACTCGCATCCGGGCCTACGCGGGGCAGCGCATCGCCTTTGCGCATCACATCGCTCACATGCGTGAGCAAGCGGCGACCCAAGGAGCCCCCAGGGTGTGAGCGTGCGAAGTCTTCGGGTTTGAAGCCCCGCGCATCCAGCAGGGCCACGGCCAAGGCATCGCCCATGGCCAGCTGGGCTGTGGTGCTGGCGGTCGGGGCCAAATTCAGGGGGCACGCCTCCTTGTCGACAGAGCAGTCCAGCACCACATCGGCATGCTGTGCCAACGAAGAATTCAGGCCACCCGTCATGGCGATCAAGGGCACGCCTTGGCGCTTGAGCACAGGCAGTATCGCGACCAGCTCGTCGCTCTCACCACTGTTGGAAAGGGCCAGTACCACGTCGATGACCTGGATCATGCCCAAGTCGCCATGGCTGGCTTCGCCGGGGTGCACAAACATGGCCGGGGTGCCGGTCGAGGCCAAGGTGGCGGCGATCTTGCGACCAATGTGTCCGCTTTTACCCATGCCCGTGACGACCACCCGGCCTTGCACGCCCAGCACCATGTTCACGGCTTTGACAAAACGCTCATCCAGGCGTGCTTTGAGTTGCAGCAATGCCGAGGCCTCGATGTCGAGGGTCTCGCGTGCGAGTTGCAGGGTTTGGGCGGTATTGGCGAGCATGTACGGCATTTTATCGGGCGTCGTGTCCTGACCGGGAAGTGCGCGTTCAAGTCCATACAAGGCCTTGGCCGCTTGGGTGTACTTTCTGGATAGTCACCAGTGCTTGGTACCATCGAAGCATGAGCGCTTTGGAGTTGACCCTGCTGTACCTTTTTGCCGCCGTATTGGGCGTGGTCGGCTGCCGCATGCTCAAGTTGCCGCCCATGCTGGGCTATTTGGCCGTTGGCGTGGTGATTGGCCCCAACGCGCTGGCGCTGGCGCAAAACTCCGATGGCGTGAAGCACCTGGCCGAGTTCGGTGTGGTTTTCTTGATGTTTGTGATCGGGCTGGAATTCAACTTGCCCAAACTGCGCTCCATGCGCAAACATGTCTTTGGTTTGGGTTTGCTGCAGGTGGTACTGACCTTGGTCATCGTGACCGTTTTTTCTTTGTTTGTGGCCACCCTGGCACCCACGCTGTGGAAGATGGAATGGCAAACCGCTTTGGCATTGTCGAGTGCCATGGCCATGAGCAGTACGGCCATCGTGGTCAAGCTGCTTGCTGACCGCCTGGAGCTGGAGTCCGAGCACGGCAAGCGGGTGATGGGCGTGTTGCTGTTTCAGGATTTGGCGGTGGTGCCATTGATCGTGATGATTCCGGCTTTGAGTGCCCCTGCCGATGAAATGCTTTCTGCCTTGATGCTGGCTGGTGTCAAGGCCGCGATATTGATCACCTTGCTCATGACGGGCGGCCAGCGTGTCATGCGTTGGTGGCTCACACTTGTGGCGCGGCGCAAAAGCGAAGAGTTGTTTGTGCTGAACCTGCTGCTCGTGACGCTGGGTCTGGCTTGGATCACCGAGTTGGCGGGCCTGAGTCTGGCCTTGGGGGCCTTCATTGCCGGCATGCTGATTTCCGAGACCGAGTACAAACACCAGGTGGAGCTAGACATCCGGCCCTTCCACGATGTGTTGTTGGGCCTGTTCTTCATCACCATTGGCATGATGCTCGATTGGCACATCGTGGTCGAACGTTGGCCTCTGGTGTTGCTGCTGACCACCTTGCCGGTGCTCTTCAAGTTGGTGCTGGTCACGGCGTTGGCCAAGCTGACGGGGGCGCCCAATGGTGTGGCGCTTCGCACGGGCTTGTATCTGGCTCAAGCCGGTGAGTTCGGCTTTGTGTTGCTCACCTTGGGTTCACAAAACAAACTGATCCCGCCAGATTTGCTCAATCCGGTGCTGGCCAGCATGGTGCTGTCCATGATGGCGACCCCGTTCATCATCATGCACAGCAACACCATCGTCATGAAAGTGGTGGCCAGCGAATGGCTGCAACAGTCACTGCAAATGACCACCATCGCACGCAAGTCGATCAACACCAGCAAGCACGTGATCATTTGCGGTTATGGCCGCTGCGGGCAGAACCTGGCGCGCATGCTGGAAAAAGAAAACATTCCCTACATGGCGCTCGACCTGGACCCGGACCGGGTGCGGCAGGCCGCAGCCGCTGGCGATTCGGTGGTCTTTGGCGATGCCGGTCGACTGCAATCGCTGATGGCGGCAGGTTTGGCGCGGGCCAGTGCGGTGGTCATCACCTACCTCGACGTACCTGCAGCCATGAAGGTGCTGGACCACACGCACAGCCACGCCCCGCAGGTGCCGGTCATCGTGCGCACGCAAGACGACCTGGATCTGGAAAAACTGCAACTTGCGGGAGCCACCGAGGTGGTGCCCGAAGCACTGGAGGGCTCGCTCATGCTGGCCAGCCATGCGTTGGCGCTGGTGGGCGTGCCCATGCGGCGCGTGATCCGCATCGTGCAAGACCAGCGCGATGCGCGGTACAACTTGTTGCGGGGGTATTTCCATGGGGCGGACGATGACACGTTGGACGAAATCGACCACGAAAGGTTGACCACCGTGAGCTTGCCCTTGGCCTCTCCATGGTTGGGCAAGCAGGTCCAGGACTTGGCCTTTCATGCCATGGGAGTGCGCGTGGTGAATTTGCGCCGCGCCAATGGCCAAACCGAAAACGTGAGCGATGAAACCGAGCTGTATTCGGGAGACACACTGGTGCTGTCGGGCAAATCCCAAACCCTGGCGGTGGCTGAAGAAAAACTCCTGCGAGGCTGACAAGACATGAACGATCTGAACGTCAACGATTACCTGAAAAGCCACATCCGCACCGTGCCCGACTGGCCCGCGCCGGGTGTGCAGTTTCGCGACATCACACCGCTGCTGCAAGACCCCCGAGTTTTTCGCGTGTTGATTGATGCGTTTGTGCACCGGTACATGCACCCCGCCTTGCGCCCCGATGTGGTGGCCGGGCTGGATGCGCGGGGTTTCATCTTGGGCTCGGTTGTGGCTTATGAGTTGGGCCTGGGTTTTGTGCCCATCCGTAAAAAAGGCAAACTGCCCTTCACCACGGTCGAGGAGACTTATGAGCTGGAGTATGGCAGCGCCACCGTGGAGCTGCACACCGATGCGGTCAAACCCGGCCAGCGCGTGCTGCTGATCGACGACCTGATCGCCACGGGCGGCACCATGATGGCGGGTAAAAAGCTGCTCGAGAAACTCGGCGCCACCGTGATCGAGGGCGCGGCCATTGTGGACTTGCCTGAGCTGGGTGGGTCTGAGCGCATTCAGGCCACAGGCCTGAAGTTGTTCACGTTGGTGTCTTTCGAGGGGCACTGAAACCGTCAGGCCCGGGGCCTTCGCGCAGCAGCACCAAGTCACGCAGCTCGCTCAGATGAATGCGTTGCTTTGCCCGCGCTGTTTTCCCTTGCCTGCATCGTCGTCATGCGGCTTAGACACCGCTTTGCGCAAAACGGCCCGATAGCCTTGCGTCAACTCCATGCGCGGGCCAAAACCTTGTTCGATCAGCATGCGGTGCGCTGCAGGCAGCTTCCAGCAGGGGGTGAACACAAACAGGTGGTGTTCCAAGTGGTAGTTCACCCAGTAGGGCGCCAGCACCATGCGCATGCCCCAGTTGGTTAAGGTCGTGCGCGTGTTGCGCAGGCGGTCATCGTTGTTGCCCACCACTGCGTGCTCGGCGATGTTGCGGATGCGGCTGATCACCTGGTACCAAGTCAGCAAGGGCAGCAACCACAAAGCCCAATAAGCCCACCACACGCCAGCGGCTGCTGTGACCCCAAAGATGAGCAGGTTGGTCAATGCGAAATATTTTTCCGCCTGAAACAAGTTCTTCCAGCGCTGCAGACGGCTCGGGGCATCACCCATCTCCATGCGGAAAAATTCCATGCGGCGCTGGTAACCGGTGATGCCCAAAATGTCACGCCGCATCTTGCGCCAAAAGCTGCTTGAGCTGATGGGAAACGGGGCCGACAAAATCAGGTCCGGGTCTTCCTTTTGCTGGGTGTGGCGGTGGTGGCTCAGGTGATAAGGCCGATACAGCGTCAAGCTGGCACCCACTGGCCAGCCGCACAAAAATGCGCCCACCGTGTCATTGAGCCGGGTGTTCTTGAACAGCGCACGGTGCGCCGCGTCGTGCATCAAAATCGCCAAGCCCAGTTGTCTGCCGCCAATGATCACGACCGCAACCACAAAGCTCAAGGGATTGGGCCAAGCGATGAAGAACGCCATGGCCAAGGCGATCACGCCCCAAGCGTGCAAAACAAGATAAACGCCCATCCAGTCAGAACGGCCGCGCAGTTCAGCGTCTTGTTCAGGGCTGAGTGAGGGGTGTGTGTCAGCAGTCATGGTGTCGGTGCAAGAGCGCATCAAACCACGATCATGTGCCCGGCATGGCGAGTGCATGAGTCACTGACGTGACCTTTTGAGGGTTTCCCTGAGTCGAACCTGGCTGAAATACAGCCAAGTCCACGGCATCACTTGCCGATGCAAAAGCTCGAAAAAATCACACCCAACAAGTCGTCTGCGCTGAACTCGCCTGTGATCTCGTTCAGGGCGTTTTGACCCAGCCGCAGCTCCTCGGCCAGCAAGTCCAGGTTCTGTGCCTGTGCAGCCAGATGGGCGTCGGCCAACTCAAGGTGCTCGCGCACACGGTGCAAGGCCTGCACATGGCGCTCGCGGGCAATGAACAGGCCTTCGCTGGCTTGCTGCCAGCCTGCTTGTTGTAGCAGCTGCTGGCGCAGCGCCTGCAGACCTTCGCCCGTGCGGGCCGACAGCGTCAAGCCTGCGCGTTCTGTGGGCGTGGTGGCCGCATCGGCTTTGTTCCACACATCGATCACCGCCACGCTGGCCGGCAAGCGGGTTTTCAGTGCGAGGGCAATGTCGGCATCGGCGCTGTCGTAATCAGTCTGGCCCGTGCGTGTCAGGTCGTGCAAGAACAGCACGGCATCGGCGTTTTCAATTTGCCCCCAGGCGCGGGCAATGCCGATTTGCTCCACCTCGTCCACGCCTTCACCTTCGCGCAGACCTGCGGTGTCGATCACATGCAGCGGCACCCCTTCAATCTGAATGGTCTGCTGCACCACATCGCGGGTGGTGCCCGCAATCGGCGTGACGATGGCCAGTTCAGCCCCCGCCAACGCGTTGAGCAGTGAGCTTTTGCCCGCATTGGGCTGGCCCGCAATCACCACCTTGATGCCCTCGCGCAGCAACGCGCCTTGCCGGGCTTTGCCCAGCACCGTCATCAAGGCCGCTTGCAAGCGATTCAACTGTCCTTGTGCGTCGGCTTTTTGCAAGAAGTCGATTTCCTCTTCCGGGAAATCCAGGGTGGCTTCCACCAGCATGCGCAGATGAATCAAGGCGTCGCGCAGCAGATGAATCTCTTTAGAAAAGTCACCCGCCAAGGAGCGGCTGGCGCTGCGGGCGGCGGCCTCGGTGCTCGCGTCGATCAGGTCGGCAATCGCCTCGGCCTGCGCCAGATCGATCTTGTCATTCAAAAAGGCTCGCTCGGAAAACTCACCCGGTTGCGCCACCCGCAAACCAACCAAGCGCGGCTGTCCGGTGGCCATATCGGTTTCGGCAGCCGCCTGCAGGCAGCGGGCCACCAGCAATTGCAGCACCACCGGGCCGCCGTGGGCCTGCAGCTCCAAAACGTCTTCGCCCGTGAAGGAGTGCGGCGCCACAAAGTGCAGCGCCAGACCATGGTCAATCGGGCTGCCATCGGCATCTGCAAAGGGCAGATAAGTCGCTTCACGCGCTTTGAGGCTGCGCCCACACAAGGCCTGAATCAGCGAAGACAGGTTCTTGCCCGAGACACGCACGATGCCCACAGCCCCGCGCCCGGGCGCAGTGGCAATGGCGACGATAGGTTCTTGATGGCGGGCCAGCATGGGGGTTGTCCTCAAACAAAAAGGGCCGCTTGCGCGGCCCCATCAGCATATACGCTGCTTACTTGAACTTGGGCAGATTGAACTGCGGTGGCACGCCCATGCGGGTGTTGATGATCCACTGCTGTGCAATCGA
>JAGNVG010000126.1 GCA_017986605.1 Limnohabitans sp. | reverse complement strand
GGCACCGCTTTGCGCACCACACCCGACAAACGGTCAAACTGCCCTCTCCCCATCCACAGTTCACCGTCCAATGGAGTCAAGGGCAAAGCCGCCAAAAACCACGCGGGCGCACTCAGAACACGACCGCTGCGAAAACGCAAAACCCGACCGTCCCAGATGGCGCGCACGCCGTCGAATTTTTCGCTCACCCAAAAGCCTTGCGACGATCGATCGGGAGGCCAAGGTGTGGCCAATTGCACGGATGCTTCACTGGCCAACGCATGCTGTGCACACCAAGGCCAGCTGGTCAGCACCACCGCCAATTGCCGTCGGGTCAAGCCTAGACCCAGCGCCGTGCCTTGAGTGGTTTGGTCTGCAGGTGTAAGGCCTTGCGCATGTGCTCGCATGGTGGGTCTCCCTGATGGCTCGGGATTTTTCAATCCAAACCTTTTGTTTTCAGTCAGCCATGATGCGACCGTTTGCCTGCCAGTGCAAGCATTGCATTCAGCGTCAGCCCATCAAACGGGAATTTCTAGGCACATGCGCCATCAAGAAAGCCATCTGGTCTGCCAGAATGCGGCGGTTGCGCAAAATGAAGTCTTCCCACAGGCTTGGAATGTAGGGCGCATACAGCAGCGGCATGCGGGCCTGCTCAGGGGTGCGGTTGCTTTTGCGGTGGTTGCACGAACGGCAGGCTGTGACCACATTCATCCAGTGGTCGGGGCCGCGCTGCGCCAACGGCACGATGTGTTCACGGGTCAGGTCCACCTCATGAAAATGCCCACCGCAATAAGCGCACACATTGCGGTCGCGCAGAAACAGCTTGGTGTTGTTCAGCCCCGCCCGCATCTCAAACGGGTTGATACGGGGCACCCCTTGGGTGCCGATGATGCTGTTGACGGTGATGATGGATTGCTCGCCGGTCAGTGCATTGTGTCCACCATGAAACACGGCCACTTGATGCCCCGCCTCCCAGCGCACCTCATCGGCCGCATAGTGGGTCACGGCCTGCTCCAGGGTGATCCACGATTGCGGCAAGCCTTGGGCCGAGAGTTTCAAAACCTTCACAGACACCTCCATCCAACAGTTCCAAGACCACTGACACGAAAAGTTCCGTCTCGATCCTGCTTATCGGGCATGGGGGCCGCGGCTGAAGGATCGGGCTCAGTCACAATATACCCTCTTACTTTGACGAAACCGTGAAAGCTGGCACTTCGCCAGCATCACGGGACAACACGCAAGCGACATGAAGGTTTTTCGCGGTTTTCACCACCCAGATCTGGCGCCCGCCTGTGCCCTGACCATCGGCAACTTCGATGGCGTGCACCGTGGTCACCAGGCCATGCTGGCGCTCTTGCGCAGCGAAGCCGCGCACCGCGGCGTGCCCAGTTGCGTGATGACCTTCGAGCCCCACCCCCGCGACTACTTTGCCAAGGCGCTGAACAAACCAGAACTGGCCCCGGCCCGCATTGCAACGCTGCGCGACAAGCTGCAAGAACTCGAGCGCTGTGGGGTCGACCAAGTGGTGGTGGTGCCTTTTGACACCCGCTTGGCCAGCCAGTCGCCCGAAGACTTCATCCAGCAGGTGCTGGTCCAGGGCTTGGGCGTGCGCTATGTGCTGGTGGGTGACGATTTCCGCTTTGGCGCCAAACGCGCAGGCGACTACGCCATGCTCGACGCTGCAGGCCAACGCTTGGGGTTTGACGTGGCCCGCATGAACAGTTACGAGGTGCGCGGTCTGCGCGTGTCCAGCTCGGCCGTGCGCGATGCCTTGAGCCGGGGCGACCTGCCAGCGGTGCAAGCCCTGCTGGGTCGGCCCTACAGCATCAGCGGGCACGTGGTGCACGGGCGCAAGTTGGGCCGAGAGTTGGCGGCGACGGCCGAAGGCGCAGGGGACGGTTTTCGCACCCTGAATTTGCGTTTTTCACACTGGAAACCGGCAGCCAGCGGTATCTTTGTGGTGCAGGTGCATGGTCTGGCCGATCAGCCCTTGCGGGGCGTGGCCAATCTGGGCATCCGCCCTTCGCTGGACCCGAATGACGTCAACGGCGGGCGCGTGCTGCTGGAGACACATGCCTTCGACTGGCCCGCCCATCTGGGAGCCGAGGGGGGCTACGGTAAAATCATCCGCGTGGATCTGCTGCACAAACTACACGACGAGCTCAAATACGACGGTCTGGACGCCCTGACAAAGGGCATTGCCAAAGACTGTGATGACGCACAGGCGTGGTTTGCTTCGCGCCATGGTGAAACCAGCCGCCAAACCACCCGCGACCGAATTTGACGCTCACACGTCCCGGCGCCCACCTTGGCAATGCGTCTACGCCACACCTCCTCGGGCCCTTTTGCACAGCCCACCTTTTGCACCCAGCGGCTTGATGGCCGCACCCTCGGATTTCTCTCATGTCTGAACAAAACAACGCCCCCAGCACCGATTACCGCGCCACGATGAACCTGCCGGACACCCCGTTCCCGATGCGTGGCGACCTGCCCAAGCGCGAACCCGGCTGGGTCAAAGACTGGAACGACGGCGGCCTGTACAAAAAACTGCGTGCCGCCCGCCAGGGTGCACCGTTGTTCGTGCTGCATGACGGCCCGCCTTACGCCAACGGCAAACTGCACATCGGCCACGCGCTCAACAAGGTGCTCAAAGACATGATCGTCAAGTCCAAGCAACTCGCTGGCTTTGACGCGCAATACATCCCCGGCTGGGACTGCCACGGTCTGCCGATTGAAAACGCCATCGAAAAGCTGCACGGCCGCAACCTGAACCGTGACGACATGCAGGCCAAGAGCCGCGCCTTTGCCACCGAGCAGATTGACCAGCAACGCGAAGACTTCAAGCGCCTGGGCGTGCTGGGCGACTGGGAGCGCCCTTACCGCACCATGGACTTCGCCAACGAAGCCGGTGAAATCCGTGCCTTCAAGCGCGTGATCGAGCGCGGTTTTGTATACCGTGGCCTCAAGCCCGTTTACTGGTGCTTTGACTGCGGCTCGTCCTTGGCCGAGTTCGAGATCGAATACGCCGACAAAAAAAGCGACACGCTGGACGTGGCTTTTGAAGCCGACAACAACGCCGCCCTGGCCGCCGCCTTTGGCCTGCCCAAGTTGCCAGGCGAAGACACCCAAAAGGCCTTTGCCGTCATTTGGACCACCACCGCCTGGACCATTCCAGCCAACCAAGCGCTCAACGCCCACCCCGAGCTGGAATACGCCCTGGTCGACACGCCCCGCGGCGTGCTGCTGCTGGCCGCCAGCCTGGTCGAGAAGTGCCTCGAGCGCTACAAGCTGCAAGGCACCGTGATCGCCACTGCCGTGGGCGAAAAGCTGCGCGGCTTGGTGTTCCGCCACCCGCTGCACGACACCGTGACGGCCGAAGAAGGCGGCGAATACAGCTACCGCCGCACCTCGCCGCTGTACCTGGCCGACTACGTGACCGCCACCGACGGCACCGGCATCGTGCACTCGGCCCCGGCCTATGGCGTGGATGACTTCAACTCCTGCGTGGCCAACGGCCTCAAATACGACGACATCCTCAACCCAGTGCAAGGCAACGGCGTGTATGCACAAGAGCTGCCTTTCTTTGGTGGCCAGCACATCTGGAAAGCCTGCGCCCGCGTGATCGAAGTGCTGGGTCAAAGCGACCGCCTGATGGCCACGGTGGAAATCACCCACAGCTACCCGCACTGCTGGCGTCACAAGACCCCCGTCATCTACCGCGCCGCCGCCCAGTGGTTTGTGCGCATGGACGACGGCGTGGGTGTCTTCACCCAAGACAAAGCCCCCAAAACCCTGCGCCAACTGGCCCTGGATGCCATCGAGCAGACTCAGTTCTACCCTGAGAATGGCAAAACACGTCTGCGCGACATGATCGCCAACCGCCCTGACTGGTGCATCTCGCGCCAGCGTTCATGGGGCGTGCCCGTGCCCTTCTTCTTGCACAAGGACAGTGGCGAGTTGCACCCGCGCACCATGGAGATCCTGGACCAAGCCGCTGACATCGTGGAAAAAGGCGGTATCGAGGCTTGGAGCCGCGTGACGGTGGAAGAAATTTTGGGTGCGGTTGACGCGCCCAGCTACACCAAGAGCACCGACATTCTGGAGGTCTGGTTCGATTCGGGCAGCACCTTCCAGCATGTGCTGCGCGGCAGCCACAAAGACGCTTACAACTTTGGTGTCAACCACCGAGCGCCCTTCCACGCGTCTGCCCAAAACGAAGTGCCTGAGGCTGATCTGTACCTCGAAGGCCACGACCAGCATCGCGGCTGGTTCCACAGTTCGCTGCTGCTGGGTTGCGCCCTGTATGGCCGTGCCCCTTACAAAGGTTTGCTGACTCATGGCTTTGCCACCGACGGCCAAGGCCGCAAGATGAGCAAGAGCTTGGGCAACACCGTTGAGCCGCAAACCATCACCTCCAAGATGGGTGCTGAAATCGTGCGCCTGTGGGTGGCCAGCACCGACTATTCGGGCGACCTGAATATCGACGACAAGATTCTGGCCCGCGTGGTGGACAGCTACCGCCGCATTCGCAACACCTTGCGCTTCTTGTTGGCCAACGTGAGCGACTTTGACCCCGCGACAGACACGGCCCCAGACGACCAACTGCTGGAGATCGACCGCTTTGCCCTGGCTCGCGCCGCCGAGCTGCAAGCCGACATCCGCGCCCACTTCGACAAATACGAGTTCCACCCCGTGGTCTCCAAACTGCAGATCTATTGCTCGGAAGACCTGGGCGCGTTCTACCTGGACGTGCTGAAAGACCGCCTGTACACCACCGCGCCCAAGTCACTGGCCCGCCGCAGCGCGCAAACCGCTTTGTGGCGCATCACCCACGGCATGCTGCGCTGGATGGCACCCTTCTTGTCTTTCACAGCAGAAGAGGCTTGGAGCACCTTTGGCAGCTCCGAATCCATCTTCATGGAAACCTTCAGCGACTTTGGCGCAGCCGATCCGGCACTGCTCGCCAAGTGGGCACGTATCCGTGAAATTCGCGACTTGGTGAACAAGGACATCGAAAACCTGCGCACCGCAGGCCAAGTAGGGGCATCGCTGCAAGCCGAAATCAGCCTGCAAGCACCTGCGGCTGACCACGCTGTGTTGGCGAGCCTGGGCGCAGACATCAAGTTCGTGTTCATCACCTCCAAAGTGAGCTTGCAGGTCGGTGAACAACTGGCCGTGCAAGTGACAGCTAGCCAAGCCACCAAATGCGATCGTTGCTGGCACTACGCCGACGACGTGGGCCAGGATACGGCGCACCCCACCATTTGCGGCCGCTGCGTGAGCAATCTGCACGGTGCTGGCGAAACGCGCCACATCGCCTGACCCCAGCACAGAACAAGGCAAGTCCATGGCCAGCTCCAAAAAATTCGGCAAAGGCAGCTCCAGCAAAAACCAAAGCATGGTGCTCTGGCTGGGCATCGCCTTGCTGGTGCTGCTGATTGACCAGTTCACCAAAGTGCTGGTGCTGGGCGCTTTTCAGCTGGGTGACAGCACGCCCATCACTGGATTTTTCAACCTGGTGCGGGTGCACAACCACGGCGCGGCGTTTTCGTTTTTGGCCAATGCTGGCGGTTGGCAGCGTTGGTTCTTCACAGGCATCGGCGTGGTGGCCGCGCTCTTCATGCTGTGGATGCTGCGCTCTCATGCAGGGCAAAAACTCTTCAGCCTGGCCATCGCCCTGATTTTGGGCGGCGCCATTGGCAACGTCGTGGACCGCCTGCTGCACGGCTATGTGGTCGACTTTCTCGACTTCTACTGGGGCGCTTGGCACTTCCCGGCTTTCAATGTGGCCGATGCCGGCATCAGCGTGGGCGCAGCCTTGCTGATCTTGGATGAAATTTTGCGGGTGCGGCGCGGCCGCTGATTCGCGTCCACCCACAAAAAAGCCCGCCGTAGCGGGCTTTTCAATTCAGACCCGTTTTACAGCGTGATGATGGTGCACCCTGTCGTCTTGCGCGCTTCCAGCGCGATGTGCGCGTCCTGAATGTTGGCCAGCGGGAAGGTCTGGTCGATGTGGATCTTGACCTTGCCGCTCGTCACAGCCTCGAACAAATCATCTGCCATCTCTTGCGTGCTCTCGCGCGTGGTGATGTGGCTGAACAGGGTCTGTCGCGTCACATAGATCGAGCCCTTGGGGCCGAGGATGCCCGGCGCAAAAGGGGCCACAGCACCCGATGCATTGCCAAAGCTGGCCATCAAACCAAACGGGGCCAGGCAGTCGAGCGACTTGTCCCAAGTGTCTTTGCCCACCGAGTCATAAACCACTTTGACACCCTTGCCACCCGTGATGTCTTTGACCTTGGCCTGGAAGTCATCTGTGCTGTAGTTGATACAGAACTCGGCACCGTTCGCCAGAGCCAACGCGCATTTGGCGTCGCTGCCTGCGGTGCCAATCAGGCGCAGGCCCAGGGCCTTGGCCCACTGGCAGGCGATCAAGCCCACACCACCGGCAGCAGCGTGGAA
>JAGNVG010000019.1 GCA_017986605.1 Limnohabitans sp. | reverse complement strand
CGCTTTGACCAGCAGTCAGCTGCCGTCGCTGAGCACCGCACAGGTGCGTGCGCTGACCACAGACCAACTCAGTAAATTGACCACCACGCAGATCGTGGGTTTGTCCACCGCCCAAGTGGCCGCGCTCAGCACCGGCCAAGTCGCCGCACTGACCTCTGTCCAAATCAACGCTCTGGCCAGCGACGACCTCAAGGCCTTGACCACCACCCAGGTCCGCGCCTTGACCTCCGATCAGCTGAGCAAACTCTCCAGCGATCAAATTGCCCTCATGGCCACCGATGACATCGCGGCCCTGGGCACTGGACAGATCAGCCACCTGTCTACCTCCGCCATCGCCGCTTTGACCACCGATCAGATCAGCGCGCTGAACACAGCCACCATCGATGCGATGACTTCAGCTCAGGTGCAAGCCTTCACCTCTGCACAAATTGGCGCATTGCCCTATTGAAAGCAGTGAGTTCATTTTCAAAACACCAGACATGAGATTCAACAACTGATTCCAACCAACGCTGAATGCGGTGGGCAACAAGAACTGATGGCATGCACCTTGCTTTTCCTGAATGAACCCATGCGGCGGCAATTTCTTGCCTTCGCCAGGAAAACAAGGAGTCTCCATGCTGCATGCCGCCCCCGCCTTTTTGGCCAAAACGTCCTATTCAGCGCTGCTCGCCAGTGCCACCCAAGAACTCAGCCCCGCCAAAATCCGGCAATCGATTGCCGATCTGGTGGGTCAAAATCGCATGACCGAAGCCGATGTGTTGTCGCATGAGGCACTGCAACGGTTTCCGCAAAGCGAAGACATTTTGGTCATCCGCGCACTGGTCACCCAGGTGCGGCACGATTGGCCGTCTGCCAGCGCGGCCCTTGAAAAATTGCTGACCCTACAAGGTCAATCCTCTCAAGCCGTGACATGGGGTCAGTGGGTCCGCGTTCTGCGCTGCATGGGCGATGATGCCCGCGCCATGACCGTTGCCGCACAAGGTCTGGCGACACACCCCCAAGACAAATTACTGCTCGAAGAATTCACCGCGCTGCAACGCGTGGTCGTCAAATCCGAGCGCAAGGTCGCCTGACACAGCTCAGGCCCGGTGGCTCAGCCACCGCGTTGGCATGCGATGCCCTAGGAACATGTCTTGAGCGAAACATGTTTCAGACACTGTGTCGGCCACAGGCACTTGACGAGCCAGTCTCTACACAGATGCCCGCACGCCAAAGCGATCTGGCCTGGCCAGATCAGCCCCAACCCGACCGACTTATCTATCAGCGCAAACAGTCGGGGCCTTTGCGCAGCATGTGATGGGCAAGTCATTGCCGCAAGACCGACAGTGTGAACGGTCCATCGGCAAGGAAATCTCCGTTTTTCAAGACTCAAACGCCATACGCGGCAACTATTTTTCAATTTGCGCGGATTTTTTGACAAATAAAGTCTGAAAACCGCTAAAGAAATCCTGGCACGCGGTTTGCTTAAAAGGGCTCATCCTCGGTTTTGGCTTCTGGCCACCGAAATTTTGACACCCCTTTTCAGGAGACCTGTACATGACACCCCTCTACCAAGCGATGCTGTCGCAAGCCGTTTCCGGTCAACTGCTCAGCGTGCGCGATGTGTCGCAGTTTTCTGCCGCAGAGATCCGCCAAACCTTGGCCGATCTGGTCGCCGCCAACCGCGTTGACTTGGCCAACGCCTTGGCCGCAGCAGGACAAAGCCTCTACCCCGAAAGCGAAGACATTTTGGCCATCAGTGCCCTGCTGGCTGAGATTCAGCAAGACTGGAGTACCGCCGAAGACATGCTGCGCAAACTGGTCGAGACACAAGGTGAGGCCGCAACGCCCTTTACCTGGCGCCATCTGATTCGTGTGCTGCGCTGCCAATGCGAGCCTGGCAAAGCCATGCTGGCTGCACAGCAAGCGTTGACCCAACACCCCCAAGACGACTTGCTGCGCGACGAACTGTCATCACTGCAAGAACTCCTTTCCGATCAATTGCCGCTTGAAGCCTCACGCCAGATGCATTGATGCATCCCGTAGCGACTCAGCAACCACCACTGCCCTCATACAACGTTAAGGACTCACTGCCATGACCGTTATCAACACCAACATCAAGTCACTGGTCTCGCAAAATGCGATGGTCAAAAACAACCGCGAACTGTCTTCAGCCATGCAACAGCTGTCGACCGGCAAGCGCATCAACAGCGCTGCTGACGACGCCGCTGGTTTGGCGATTTCTTCGCGAATGACCTCGCAAATTCGCGGCCTGGACCAAGCCGTTCGCAACGGCAATGACTCAGTCTCGATGCTGCAAACGACCGAAGGCGCCATGATCGAGATGACCAACATGCTGCAGCGCATGCGCGAGTTGTCCATCCAGTCAGCCAACGACACCTACACAGAAAACGACCGCGGCTATTTGGATTTGGAATTCCAGCAACTCAAAACAGAGGTGAACCGCATCACCCGTGACACACAGTGGAACGGCATGGACATCCTCAACGGCGCATTCAAAAACGATGCAGACCAAGTCGGCCGCTTCCGTTTCCAGGTCGGCAGCAATGAAGGCCAAGTGATCACCCACACCATTGGTGCCATGGGCTTTCAGGAATCCAATGGGACGGCGACTCTGGCCAGCAATGACTTGACATTGGCGGGCAGTTTTTCCGTCGGTGACAAGCTCTCCGTCACGGTAGGAACAGTGACCAGCACCTACACCATCTCTGGCAACGATTTGCTCAGCGGTGAACCAGAGACCACACTCAGCACCATAGCCACCAACATGGCCGCCAAGTTGTCATCCGACTTGGGACAAGACGTCAATGCAGCCGATGGCGTGTTGACCTTCACCACTGCGCCTGCCGCAGCAGATATCGCGGTAGACCCGGTCAACAAAGATGGTGCGCTGACCAACATCAAAGATACAAACATCACGACCAACTCCAGCGCCAATGCTGCCATTGCGCAGGTGGATGTGGCCATCAACCGCCTGAACACCGAACGCGCCGGTATTGGTGCCATCATCAACCGCATCACCTACGCCGTTGACAACTTGACCAATATCTCGCAAAACACGTCCGAATCGCGCAGTCGCATCATGGATGCGGACTATGCCAAGGCCTCCAGCGAACTGGCACGCACGCAAATCATCTCTCAAGCGGCCACCGCGATGCTGGCTCAAGCCAACCAGCAACCGCAATCGGTCATGAAGTTGTTGCAGGGCTAAGCCGTCAGAGACAGGTCAGCAGGGCCTGCAAGTCCGATCGGGTTTGCAGGTTTTTGCATGACCGCGTTCAGTGGCATGGCTTTTGTCTCATTCAAGGGCAAGCGCCCGTCATATTTGAAGTCGACGATGTGTGGATATGCACGGCCTGTCATGTCGGTTTGAAACGCCCTGAGTTCTTGGTTCTTGAGCACTGCGCCCAGTTGGGCCAAGTGGCCTCCCTCCTGAAAAAAATCAGGCTCCCCATCGCCCCGCCTTCATGACATTTTGATCACCCAATAACTTGACAAGGCTGTTCGCACTCACCCGCCTGAGTCAAGCATCCATTGACCCACACGGCTTTTTTGATGCGCACCTCCAACCCGTCCCCAGGACATGAACGTGGCCCCAATTGTTGGCAATGCCAGTTCTTTGCGATCAGCCACGTGCCCTCGGCCCCGTATGCCTGTAAAGCCATGGGCTTTCAGTCACGCTTGCTGCCGTCCCTGGAAGTGTTGCGCATTGACGGACGGTTTTGCCACGTTTTCCAGCCCAAAAGCGCCCCCCTTGTGCCTTGAGACGATCGCTGTCAATCTTTCGTCAAGCAGAGTGTCAAAATTCCTTGCTCATAAATCAAAATAAAGTACTCATTTTAAGAAATTTAAATGCCTTAGATGGTATTTAAATTTCTGGCATAAGGGTTGCTTAGTTGGACTCATCTGAACCTGAGACCAACACCGTGAAGTCACAACCCATTTCCACCCCTCTGGCCCTTTGGCTGGACCCCGAAGCAGCCCTGAGCCCAGAGCACAGTCATGCCTTGCAGGTCAGCGGCTGGGCTGTGATGCCCGTGAACACGCTGGATAACTTGCTGGCTCATGCGGCCGATGCGGCCATGGTGGTCTTGCACCTGACTGTGGACGTGACCCGACTCAAGGCTGTCCAGCAACTGTTACAGGATGCCGGTTTGAGCACACCCGTGGTGTGCCGAGTCGACCGCCATGAATTGGACCTTGCCGTTGAAGCCTCACAAGCCGGTGCTTTGACCGTGTTGGCCGCACAAGACGTGCGTACCGCTTCATGGCAACGCCTGCAAAACTTGCTCAACCCCGCAGCGGCTCGTATCGCAGCGCCACCCGTGCGCAACGTGGTTTTTGTCGATCCGGCAAGTCAGCACCTGCTGGCCCTGGCGCAAAAGGTGGCACAAGCCGATGTCACCGCTTTGTTGGTGGGCCCCACCGGCTCGGGTAAAGAAGTCTTGGCACGCGTACTGCACGAAGCCTCTGGCCGGGCCCAAGGCCCCTTTGTCGCGCTCAACTGCGCGGCCATGCCAGAAAACCTGATTGAAGACATGCTGTTTGGTCACGAAAAAGGCGCCTTCACCGGTGCTCACCGTGAACAAAAAGGCTTGTTCGAACAAGCCCAAGGCGGGACCTTGTTTTTAGATGAGATTGGCGAGATGCCCATGCACTTGCAAAGCAAGCTGCTGCGCGTGCTGCAAGAGCGCCAAGTCACCCGATTGGGGGGGCAAAACGTGATCGCATTGAACGTGCGCATCGTGGCCGCGACCAACAAAGATCTGAAAAAAGCCATCGCTGAACGCGAATTCCGCGAAGATCTCTACTACCGGATCGCCACGTTTCGCATGCGTTTGTTGCCCCTGGCTGAACGCCCCGGCGACATCATCCCGTTGGCCATGCAGTGCCTGCTGCAGCACGACAAAAAGCCTTGGCAACTCAGCCTACACGCTCAGTCGCAATTGCTGCAATACCCTTGGCCCGGGAATGTCCGTGAACTGGAAAACGTGATGCGCCGCGCCATGGTGCTGTGTACGGACCATGTGGTCACGCCCGCACACCTGATGTTTGACGATTGGCTGACAGCCAGTGCCCCCGCCTCAGCGCCTGCGCCAGTGATAAGTCCTTCTGAACCCTTGTCCAACGAAATGCCGAGCGACAACCATCTGTCTCCATTCATGGATGCAACGAAAAACAACTGGGGACTGCAAGAACCTGTGACTGCTGACGAAACAGACAAGCGCCCGACCAACCTGCACAGCGCAACCCGGATGAACGAGCACCAAGTGATCATGGCCACCTTGGCGAGCACCCCCAGCAAAACTGAAGCGGCTAAACGGTTGGGCATCAGCCCACGCACCTTGCGCTACAAGATGGCGCAGTTGCGTGAGTTGGGCTTGGGTGCGGTCACCGCGGCTTACTGAAGGAGAAACGCATGATCGACAAAGCCATTTCTCCTGCCAGCATCCAATCCATGCTGCAAACCTTGCGCAGCCATCAGGCCGAGGCCTCTGGCAAAACCATGGGCATGCCCGGCGCAACCGAATTGACCGGTGCCACGGGTGGAGTTCAAAAAACAGGTTTTTCAGATTTGGTCTCGGGAGCGCTCGGACAAGTCAACAATTTGCAAGTTCAATCCGCAGAAATGCGCGACGCCTTTGACCGAGGCGAAAACATCGCGCTGACCGATGTGGTGCTGGGCATGCAGAAATCTTCTCTGGCTTTTGAGGCCACCTTGCAAGTACGCAACAAGGTGCTCAAGGCGTACGAAGAAATCCTGAACATGCCGGTCTGACCGACTTAACTGAAGAAGAATCAATATGGCTACAGCAACCGCATCGATGAACACGGGATTGATGACGACGCCACAAGCGTCCAACAACACCCCGGCCAACGCCAACAGCACGGCTTTGGCTACCGCTGCCGGCTCCAATGGCAATAGCAACGCCACAGGCGCGGGCGGCATGCTCAGTCCCTGGCGCACAGAGGGCATGGCAGAAACTTTCAAAACCGTGATCAATCAACCCGCCGTCCGACGGGTATTGCCGCTGATTGTCATGTTGGCCGTGTTGGTCATCTTTGGCTTGGTGTATGCATGGATGCAGGCCACCCCCTACCGCCCCGTGATGCCCGGCTTGCAAGAAGCGGATCAGCAAAAAGCCTTTGAATCGCTCAAGACCGCCGACTTCAGCCCCAAAATCGACCCGGCCACAGGCCAACTCACGGTCCCCAGCCAACGTTTTCACGAAGCCCGCATTTTCCTGGCCTCACAAGGTTTGCCCAAAGCTGGCGCCACGGGCCTGGACAGCCTGAAAGAGCAGTCGTCCATGACCACCAGCCAGTTCATGGAACAAGTCAAAGTGAATGCGGCGATGGAGCAAGAGCTTGCCCGCAGCATCATGCAAATTGGCAGTGTGCAAAGCGCCCGCGTGCACTTGGCCACGCCAAAGCAGAGCGTCTTCGTGCGCGACCGCACACCACCGAAAGCCTCGGTCGTATTAGCTCCCTACCCTGGTCGCGCCGTTTCGGCCTCACAAGTTCAAGCCATCGTGCATTTGGTCTCGTCCAGCGTGCCCTACCTGGCACCTGACCACGTCACCGTCGTCGACAACGTGGGCAAACTCATGACCGAGTCAGCCACCGAGCAAAAACTCGGCTTGACCTCTGCACAAGAGCAGCACAAACAACAACTCGAAGAGGTCTACCGCACCCGGATCATGCAAATTTTGTCGCCCATGGTCGGTGAAGCCAATGTGCGATCGCAAGTGAATTTGACACTGGACTTCACCCAAATCGAAAGCACAACCGAAGACTTCGACAACAAAGACAAAGGTCCACGCACACGCTCTGAAGTCACGGCAGAAGACCGTGCTGCCAGCCGCTCCGCCGAAGGTATTCCTGGCGCATTGGCCAACTCGCCACCCGCAGACCCCACCACCACCAACACCACACAAGTCGATGGCAACAAAGGCCAGGGCGAATCAGGCAGCAAACTCAGCAGCCGCTCAACCCGCAACTTTGAGCTGGATCGCACTGTGCGCCACGTTCGCAACGCGACTGGCGGCATCATGAAAGTCAGCGTGGCCGTGGTGGTGAACGAGCGCCCAGCGCCCCCGCCTGCCAAAGACGCCCCCGCGGTGCCCAATGCCCCGACCACACAGGCCTACTCACCGCAAGAATTGGAGCAAATGCTGCAAGTGGTGCGTGGCGTGGTGGGCTACGACCAGCAACGTGGCGACAACGTCTCGGTGGTCCCCGCCAAGTTCGAACCCGCCTCTGCACTGGAGACCATTCCGTGGTACCTGGAGGATGCTGTGCAAACGGGGATTAAAGGCGGCTTGCTGGCGATCAGTTTCATTGTCTTCATGCTGATCGTGGTGCGCCCCATCATGCGCAATATGTACGCCAGCGATGCTGCCACCGATGACGAAATGAACAAAGCCGCATTGAGCGATGGCGAGCTGAGCGAAGACGATATGCGCATGATTCAAATTGGCGAAGGCGAAAGCCTGGAAGAAATCAAGGCCAAACTCAAGCCCAAGAAGTCGAGCATCTCCATGGACATGCTGGATACAGCCAACACTTATGACGACAAAGTGGCACTCATCCGCATGCTGGTCGCCGAAGACTCGGGCCGCGTGGCCAACGTGCTCAAGGGCATGATCAAGTCCAGCTAACGCTTTTCAGGAACACACACCATGGCCACCAAAAAACCCGACGACAAAGACGCCAAAGCCGACAAACCCAAAGACGGCAAAGACGCCACTCCCGCACTGACGGGGGACAGCAACATCAACATGACCGAGGAACTGGTCAAAGAACTGGCCGAGTTGACCAGCACCCAACGCGCGGCTGTCTTGATGCTGCTGCTGGGTGAACAACAAGCGTCTGAAATCATCCGTTTCATGAATCCCAAGGAAGTTCAGTCCCTGGGTGCCGCCATGGTTTCGGTGTCGGACTTGTCCCAAGAAGCGGTCAACATTGTTCTCGACGAATTCGTCACCATGCTCAAAAAGCAGACCAGCCTGGGCTTGGGCACCGGTGACTATGTGGAAAAAGTGCTCAAACGCGCTTTAGGTGAAGACAAGGCCGCTTCGGTGCTCAGCCGCATCATGCCGGGCCAGGGCAGCAAAGGTCTTGAAATCCTGAAATGGATGGACGCCCGATCGATCGCCGAAATGATCCGCGGCGAACACCCCCAAGTGGTAGCCATCATCTTGTCGGTGCTCGAATACACCGTGGCCGCTGACGTGCTGAACTTCCTGCCCGGCGAATCACGCCCTGAAATCATCCAACGCATTGCCAGCCTCGAGACCGTGCAACCTTCCGCCATGGAAGAGCTGGAGCAGATCATGATGAAGCAGTTCGCCACGAACTCCTCCTCCAAGTCGTCCAGCTTTGGCGGTGTCAAGGCGGCAGCCCAGATCATGAACTCGGTCAAAGTCGAGCTCGAATCCTCCATCATGTCCGGTCTCTCGCAGATTGATGGCGAATTGATGCAAAAGATCCAGGACAACATGTTCACCTTCGAAAACCTGGTGGGCGTGGACAACCGCGGCATCCAGGCCATCATGCGCACAGCCGAACCCGACTTGTTGATGGTGGCCCTCAAAGGGGCGCCCGATTTCGTCAAGGACAAGTTCCTCGACAACATGTCGGCCCGTGCCCGCGTCATGTTCGTGGACGACATGGAAAGCAAAGGCCCGCTGCGCATCACCGAAGTGGAAGAAGCACAGAAGAACGTCATGCGCTTGGCACGCAAGCTTTCCGATGCGGGCGAGCTGGTGTTGGCAGGAGGCGGCGATGGCTTTGTCTGACCTGAATGAAAAGCCTGCGCCCTGGAGCACCAACCCCTTGCTCAACAGCAAAGCGGCAGCCCCCCGCTTCTTGCGCACCCAATGGGACGAAGCTTCTGCCCGCTCATTTGGTCCTTGGCGTGTTGCCGACAAAGCCGAGCCCACCGATGGCTTGATGAGCGAGACCGCTGAAGTCGAACCCACGCCATCCGCGCTTGAAGGCCAAGCCACTCCAGAAGAAAGTACGGAAGCTGCAGAACTGGCCGAACCGGAATCGCCCTGGACAGAAACGGCGCTTGATCAGTTGCGCGACGAGGCTTACCAACGAGGCCTGCTGGCTGGGCAGGCTCAAATGCACAGCGAATTGGACAACGAACGCAGCAAAGAGCGTGAACTGATGCGCCACTTGGGCATTGAATTGCGCAGCATCAGCCAAGATCCACAGCGGTTTTTTGAACCGCTCAAAAGGCTTTCATTGCACTTGGCTGAGCAATTGGTGCGCGCCGAACTGCAACTGTCAGGCCAAGCTGTTCACAACCTGATCCAAGAGTGCATTCATCAACTGGACCACGCCGTGGAGCCTGTTAACGTGAGCGTCAACCCCGAGGATTTGCAACGCCTGAAAGCCATGGGTGACTCGTTCACCCAACACATGCAACTGGAAGCCGATGCGCAACTGCGCCCGGGCAGCGT
This sequence comes from Limnohabitans sp., assembly GCA_017986605.1. Lineage (GTDB taxonomy): Bacteria > Pseudomonadota > Gammaproteobacteria > Burkholderiales > Burkholderiaceae_C > Limnohabitans_A. The sequence goes on along the minus strand of JAGNVG010000019.1, from coordinate 15,653 downwards.
GCGTGTCCGCGTACAAGACAGCGTGGTGCAAGACCTGATTGAAAACCGCCTTGAACCCTTAGCCCGCCGCTTATTGGCACAACCAGAATCGTGGATGCAGCAATCGTCCTTGGTCAAAGACCGGGCTGAGGCTTTGCCTGCAGAGACACCCGGGCGTGATTGGCACCATCAGGTGGTCGATGTCGAAGACACTGAAATCAAACCCGCAGCGACTCCGGATGAACACACGCCATGATGAATTTTGATGTCGAAGTCAGTCAACTGATCGGCGAACTGCATGTGCCCGAACCCCAACGCAATGGGACTTTGGTGCGACTGGTGGGCATGCGACTGGAAACAAGGGGCCTGATGGCTCCACTGGGCGCTTGTTGCGAAGTGGTGGGCCAATTTGGCCATCGCGTCGAAGCCGAAGTGGTGGGTTTCAACGATGACACCCTTTACCTCATGCCCTTCACCGAGCCCAATGGCATCGGTCCTGGCGCTCGCGTGACCGTGCTCAACCACTCCTCCAACGTCAGACTTGGCCCTGACCTGCTGGGTCGGATCATCGATGGTCGTGGCCAACCCCTGGACGGTAAACCCGCACCGGACTGCCCTGATGTACTCAGTCTGCTCGGTCGTCCGCTCAACCCCATGGAGCGCGGCCCCATCCACCAAATTCTGGATGTGGGCGTCAAAGCCATCAACGGCGTGCTGACCATCGGGCGCGGCCAACGTCTGGGCTTGGTTGCCGGCTCGGGCGTGGGCAAAAGCGTGTTGCTGGGCATGATGACCCGCTTCACCGAAGCCGACGTGGTCGTGATCGGGCTGATCGGTGAACGTGGCCGCGAAGTACAGGCCTTTATCGAAGAAACCCTCGGGCCAGAAGGTTTGGCCAAATCGGTGCTCGTGGCAGCGCCTGCCAATGTCTCTCCTGTGCTGCGCCTCAAAGCCACGCACATGACCCATGTGATCGCCGAATACTTCCGTGATCAAGGTAAAAACGTCTTGATGCTGGTCGACAGCTTGACCCGCGTTGCCCATGCACAACGAGAAATTGGCTTGGCCGTGGGTGAACCCCCTACCGCCAAAGGTTACCCTCCCTCGGTTTTTGCACTGTTGCCCAACCTGATCGAGCGTGCAGGCGTTGGCCGACATGGCTTTGGCTCCATCACGGCCATTTATACCGTGCTGGCTGAAGGCGACGACGCCAACGACCCGATCGTGGACATCGCCCGCGCCTCTCTGGACGGGCAAGTCATGCTGTCTCGCAAATTGGCCGATGCCGCGCACTACCCTGCGATTGACCTGAACGGCTCGATCTCTCGGGTGATGCAGAACCTGCTCAGCCCGGAAGACCTCAAACAATCCAACCGCTTCCGGCGCTTGTGGTCGCTTTACCAACAAAACCAGGACCTGATTCAAGTGGGGGCTTACGAGATGGGCAGCAACCCCGAACTCGACCAAGCCATCCGACTGCGTCAAAGCATGGAAAAGTTCTTGCAGCAGGACATGCACACCAACATGGATGTGGCGTCTACCCGTCAGGAGCTGCAGTCCTTGATGGCAGGTTGAACCCCAGGAACCACGAATGCGACAAGCTCGAAACTGTTGGCCCGCTTTGGTTAAAAAAGCCACGGACGAGGTCAACCAAACCCACACCGAGTTGGCCGCAGCGATGGCACGCGTGGACCAACTCAACGCCAGTCACCAGCGACTTTGCCGCTTGTACGACGAATACCGGTTAAAAGAGCAACAACCCCAAACCGAATTCATGGGCATGCAAGCAAGCATGAACCAGCGTCAGTTCATGGCCCAGTTGCTCAACTTGCAACACCGAGTGGTGCTCGACATCAGCAAAGCCGAGACGCAGGTGACCAACTTGCGAAAAAGACGGCAGTTGGCCGAAATGGAATTGCAAAAAATGAGGGCGCTGGAAGAGCAGGACTTGCTGGCTGTGCGGCGTGACCAGCAAAAATATGAACAGCGTCAAATGGACGAACTGGGTGTGAGGCAGTTCAACTTGCGCATGCAAAACTGATGTGCGTCAAACTGCGACAAGGTGGCTCAGCTATGCTTGTTGTGCTGTGGCGCTGCCTCTGTCTGGCAGCGAACAAGCCGTCATGGACAGCACCACGATCGATGACGCCATTTTGAAATTTGACTGCACACATGCATAACAAAACCAATCCATTCAAAATCTTGAAATACTTGGTTTTATGGATTAATTTTTCAGCCCTAGCCTTGACTGCCAAGGCAGACACCTTCCCCACTTTGGATGTCTGGCCGACCATTCCTTTTGTGCGCGGCCAAGATCTTTGCCAATACCAAGATGCTTACGGCAGATCACGCACACAACAATCACAAAGCATGGCACGTTTGCTGGGTGATTTGCTGAACTCGGGTGCCGATCCTGCTCAATCCTCCCAATTGCTGCAAACCATGGACAGCCTGATCGATCAAGGTCGACAGCGTGCAACCAGTGGCTTTGGTATGGATGTCTTGCTCGAAGGCAGCGTCAAAGCAGCGCTGGATCGGGCCTACGATGAAAATCACCCCAAAACCCGGAAAGTCAATTTCGTCAACCCATCGGCATTGAATGACTTGGTGCGCGCATTGCGTGCGCAACAAAGACAAGGGCACCTGGATGCCCAGTTGCTGAAAAGCATTTCAGCCGTGGCATGGGGCACCTACTCATTCAGCCCCGGCTGCAAAGGCGATGTGTTGGTCACCTTGCACATCGAAACCCAAAGTGGCAAGACATTCAATTACCAAGCCCGTGGCCTGCCCGAATCGGTGATGGGGCAAATAGGCAATCAGATTTTCAGCCAATTTCAGAAGACCCAATTTCCGAGCCGCGTCACACATTTAGGCCGCCCACTCGAACTCCTCGGTGCGCCAGGCATGCTGGTCGGCACGACCACTTCTGCTCGCAAAGCCGAATATGCCTGCCAGTGCATGCAAGCAAGGTTGCCTACTGTTGGTGAATACGTTTACCTCAGTGAGTTGGGCAATTGGAACGGTGGCGTCAACAGCTCAAAAGGTTTATGGGCTTTGTCCAAGGAAAAGGTGATGGCACCCGAAATGCCACACCCCTCGATCGTGCGCTCCGCTGACGAGTTTCAATCGGCAGAAATCCACTACTTTTGCGTGCGCAGTGTCACCTCCAAAACTTCTGCAAGCCAATGCGCCCCCTAGGGAATTTCCGGATGCCAACGACCCGGAAACCGCCATATCCATACCCCATAATGGTTTCACACCCGGGGTGAGATGGCGCGGAGTCACTGGCCAGACCTTGATCACCGGGCGCAACAATTCCCACTTGGAGACCTCATGACTCACTCTTCCTCTCGCCGCCAACTTCTGGGTCAAGGTGCAGCCCTTTTAGGCACTGCATCCACCAGCTTGCTGTTGCCACAAAACGCGCTGGCCCAAAGCGGCAAGATCCGCGTTGGCTTCATGCTGCCCTACACCGGCACCTTTGCCCAGCTCGGCGTGGCCATTGAAAACGGTGTGCGCATGGCCATCAACGAACAAGGTGGCAAGCTCGGCGGCCGTGAGATCGAGTGGTTCAAAGTGGACGACGAATCCGAGCCATCCAAAGCCATTGAGAACGCCAACAAACTGGTTCAGCGCGACAAGGTGGATGTGCTGATCGGCACCGTCCACTCGGGCGTGCAAATGGGCATCCATAAAGTGGCCCGCGACAGCGGCGTGATCAGCCTGATCCCCAACGCGGGGGTGCACATCGCGACCCGTGCCCAGTGCGCGCCCAATGTGTTCCGCACCAGCTTCTCCAACAGCCAACCCACCATGGCGCTGGGCGAAGCCATGGTCAAGCGTGGCCACAAAAAGGCCGTCTGGATCACCTGGAAATACGCAGCCGGCGACGAGGCCTATGAAGGCTTCAAGGAAAGCTACACCAAGGCCGGTGGCACCATCGTCAAGGAGTTGGGTCTGCCCTTCCCCAACGTCGAGTTCCAAGCATTGCTGACCGAAATCGCTGCACTCAAGCCCGATGCCGTGGCTTGCTTCTTTGCTGGCGGCGGCGCAGCCAAATTCCTCAAGGACTACGCTGCCGCTGGCCTCAAGGGCAAGATTCCCCTGTATGGCTCGGGCTTCCTGACAGAAGGCGTGCTTGAGGCTGCAGGCCCTGCCGCCGATGGCGTGCTCACCGCTTTGCACTACGGTGACGGCATCGAGACCAAGCGCAACAAAGAGTTCCGCCTGAACTACGCCAAGACCTTCAAGCAGCAACCCGATGTCTACGCCGTGCAAGGCTACGACACGGGCTTGCTTTTGGTGCAAGGCGCCAACGCGGTGCAAGGCGATGTGAGCAAAAAGGCCGCCATGATCAAAGCCATGGAAGTGGCCGTGATCGACAGCCCACGCGGCAAGTGGACCATGAGCAAGTCACACAACCCGGTGCAAGACATCTACCTGCGCGAAGTCTCCAACAAAGAGAACAAGGTGATTGGCGTTGCCGCCAAGGCCCTGGCCGACTCGGGCGCAGGCTGCCGCATGTGACGGCATCAGCTTGATGCCACAAGTGCCCAGCAGTTGTGCCGTGGGCGCTTGCTGAGCCTGGACTTCAGACCACCCATTTGACCGTGATCCGCCCCAGGCGGACCACACGTCAAATGGGTTTTTCTTCGTCTGGCGTTTGGCCATCGCCAAACAGCCCCCAAGTGAACTGCCGCAGCCAATGGTGACCCGGGTCACGGTGCAAGCGGCTGTGCCAAAACTGGTGGATCGCACTGTCGTCCAGCGGTATCGGCAGATCGCGTTTGACAAGCCCAAACGGCGTCAGGGTCCGGTCGGCAAAGCGCTCGGGCACGGTGGCGATCAGGTCCGAATGACTGAGCACATCGCCCAACGCCACGTAGTGCGGCACCGTCAGGCGAATCTGCCTGCGCAATTTCTGATTTTCCAAGGCCACATCGACCCGGCCATGTCCGGTTCCGGCGGCCACGATGCGCACATGCTCGGCCTGCGTGAAGCTGCTCAAGGTCAACTGGTTGCAAGCGGCCAGCGGGTGGCCCTGGCGCATGAGGCAAATGTATTTTTGTCTGAACAAGGCTTGCTGAAAAAACCCGGCCTGCAATTGCGGCAACAAACCCATGGCCAGGTCAATGCGGCCGGTGGCCATGTCGTCCTTGAGCGAAGCTTGCGTCACGCTCACCACCTGCAAGGTCACCCCGGGCGCTGCCCGTGTCAGGGCGTCGACCAGCACGGGCAAGAAATACATTTCCCCTACATCGGTCATCGCCAGGTTGAAGCTGCGCGTGCTGGTCAAGGGGTCAAAAGCAGCCCTCACATTCAGGGCCTGCTGCAAACCATCCAAGGCCATCGCCACTGGTTCGGCCAGCTGCAAGGCATAGGGCGTAGGCGTCATGCCGCCTTGTGTGCGCAAAAAAAGATCATCGCCCAGATGCGCCCGCAAGCGCCCCAGCGCGCTGCTGACCGCAGGCTGGCTCATGCCCAACAACGGGGCAATGACCGACACCCGCTTGTGAATCAAGAGGTGATGGAACACGACCAACAAGTTCAGATCCAGCTTGGTGATGTCCATGCGGTGATACGCCCTCTTTATTTGATTTTCAAATTTTGATTATATTGAAAATACGATTTACTTAATAATCAATTCTGCGCATGATGCACGTCAAGTTTTGACAAGGCCCCCTCATGCAGGAACACCCGATCCACTGGGAGACGCCCGGCACCAGCCGCGTCCCGTTTGCCGTCTACACCCACCAGGACAGCCACAAAAAAGAGCTGGAGCGCTTCTTCTACAAGAACCACTGGAGCTATGTGGGTCTGGAAGCCGAGATCCCCAACCCGGGTGACTTCAAACGCACCGTCATTGGTGAACGATCCGTCATCCTCACCCGCAGCCAAGACGGTCAAATCCACGTTGTTGAAAACGTCTGCGCCCACCGGGGCATGGCGTTTTGCCGCGAGCGCCATGGCAACAAAAAAGAACTGGTCTGCCCTTACCACCAGTGGAGCTACGCGCTCGACGGGAAACTGCAAGGCGTGCCCTTCAGGCGCGGTGTGCGCCAAGACGGCAAAGTCAACGGCGGCATGCCCGCCGACTTTGACCCCAAAGACCATGGGCTCAAGCAACTCAAAGTGGCCACCCGAAGCGGCGTGGTGTTTGCGTCGTTTGACCAGGATGTGGAGTCGCTCGAAGACTACATGGGCCCCACCATCCTCAAGTACTTCGACCGCCTGTTCAACGGTCGCAAGCTCACCATCTTGGGCTACAACCGCCAGCGCATTCCGGGCAACTGGAAACTGATGCAGGAAAACATCAAAGACCCTTACCACCCCGGTCTGCTGCACACCTGGTTTGTGACCTTTGGCCTCTGGCGGGCTGACAACAAGTCTGAGTTGCGCATGGACGAACACCACCGTCACGCCGCCATGATTTCCACGCGCGGCACCGCGGGTCAGGCGGCTGGCGACAAAGCCCAGGTCACGCAGGTCAGCAGCTTCAAGGAAAGCATGCAACTGAACGACCCGAGCTTTCTGGACATCGTGCCGGAAGCTTGGTGGCAACTGGGAGACCAGATGCCCACGGCGGTGATGATGACGCTGTTCCCCAGCGTGATCTTTCAGCAACAGGTCAACAGCGTGTCCACCCGCCACATCCAGCCAGACGGCCACGGCGCGTTCGACTTTGTCTGGACACATTTCGGCTTTGAAGACGACACGCCGGAGATGACCGAGCGCCGCTTGCGCCAGGCCAACTTGTTTGGCCCGGCAGGCTTTGTGAGCGCAGACGATGGCGAGGTGATTGAGTTCTCACAACAAGCGTTTGAGAGCAAACCCGAGCACCGCATGTTGGTGGAGCTGGGTGGACGCGATGTGGGCGAAACCGACCACATGGTGACCGAAACCCTGATTCGGGGCATGTACGAATACTGGCGCAAAGTGATGGAGGCTTGATGATGACCAAGACATTGACAGACATGCAAACTTGGTTCGACATCCAGCAGCTCTATGCCGATTACGCCAGCGCGGTGGACAGCGGGCAGTGGGACCTGTGGCCTGAATTTTTCACCGAGCAATGCGTCTACAAACTGCAGCCGCGTGAAAACTTTGAACGGGGCTTTCCGCTGTGCACGCTGTCGTTCACCAGCAAAGGCATGCTCAAAGACCGTGTGTATGGCATCACCGAAACCATCTACCACGACCCGTATTACCAACGGCATGTGGTGGGTGCGCCCATCGTGCGCAAGGTCGAAGACGGCCGCATTTACGCCGAAGCCAATTACGCGGTGTTTCGCACCAAGCTCGACAAGGAAAGCACGGTGTTCAATGTGGGCCGCTACATCGACACCATCGTGCAGACCCCCGAAGGCTTGAAATTCGCTGAACGCATTTGTGTGTACGACAGCGAAATGATCCCCAACTCCATCATTTACCCGATTTGAGCAATGTGGGCGCCGCTCCCACAGCAGAACGCTCACCGACAGAAAGTACCCATGACCCAATGGATTGACGTGGCCGCCGAGGCCGATTTGTTTGAAGGCGCAGGCATCGCTGTCGCCCCCGAAGGCCAGGACATTGCCCTCTTCAAACTCGAAGAAGGTGGCGTTTATGCCATCAACAACCTGTGCAGCCATGGCAACGCCAAACTCTGCGATGGCTTTGTCGAAGGTCACAACGTGGAATGCCCCTTCCACCAGGCCCTCTTTAATGTGCGTGACGGCACCGTCAGCTGCGGCCCCGCCACCGAACCGGTCAAATCGTGGCCTGTCAAGATTGAAGAGGGTCGGGTTTATCTGGACCTGAGTCGCTGACCTTCGGCAATCAACACCGCCTGCCTGTCGATGCTTGTGGGCATCGACAGGCAGGTTTTGGCACAAGCGTGCACAAGTGACAGGTGCCACTGAACTGCCCGTTAAACTACTTGCGGCGTTTTGGACAAGTCTGTTCAAGAACCGTTTGGCATTCGCTTTTCGTTTGACCTGGATGGGTAACCCACCGATGGACTTTGTTAATTTCTTGATCCAGCTGCTCAACAGCGTCCAGTACGGGCTGCTGCTGTTCATGCTGGCCGCTGGCCTGACGCTGATCTTCGGCATCATGGGCGTGGTCAACTTGGCGCACGGCAGCTTCTACATGTTGGGCGCCTATTTGGCATGGTCACTGGCGGGCATGCTCGGCAGCTTCACCTTGGCCATCCTCGTGGGCACGGCGCTGTCGGTGGCCTTTGGTCTGCTGCTCGAAAAACTGTTGTTCAAGCATTTTTACCACCGTGACCACCTCGACCAAGTGCTGCTGACCTTCGGCCTGATCTACGTGTTTGAAGAAATGCGCTCCATGCTTTGGGGCGACGATGTGCATGGCGTCCAGATCCCCGAGGCTTTGTCGGCTTCGATCGCGTTGACCGATACGCTGTCTTACCCGGTCTACCGCCTGTTCATGTCGGGCGTGTGCCTGGTGTTGGCGCTGGGCCTGTATTTGCTGATTTCCAAGACCCGTCTGGGCATGAAGATCCGCGCCGGTGCCTTCAACCACGAGATGACCGAAGCGCTGGGCGTGAACATCAGCCTGATCCATGCCGTGGTGTTTGCCTTGGGCGTGGGCTTGGCCTCGATCGCAGGCATGATCGCTGCGCCGATTTCCAGCGTTTACCCCAACATGGGCGGTCAGGTGCTGATCATGTGTTTTGTGGTGGTGGTCATTGGCGGCATCGGCTCGGTGCGCGGTGCCCTCATTGCCGCCTTGCTGGTCGGCCTGGTCGACACCTTTGGCAAAGTCCTGCTGCCGCAAGTGGCGGGCATGCTGGTTTATGTGCTCATGGCCGCGGTGCTTTTGTACAAGCCCGAAGGCCTTTTCAAACAGTGATGACAACAAACCCATGAGCGCCCCCCAAACTCACCTTGAATCCCTGCCGCGCAGCGTGCAGCTCGTGCTGCTGCTGGGCCTTTTGGCCCTGCTGGCCTTTCCCTTTGTTGGCAGCAACTTCTACATCGACATGGTCAACCGCATGATGATCCTGGCGATCTTTGCGATGAGCCTGGATCTGCTGCAAGGCGTGACCGGTCTGGTCTCGCTGGGCCATGCGGCCTACTTTGGCATCGCCGGTTATGCGCTGGCTTTCCTCACCCCGCAAGACACGCCCGTGAGCTTGTACACCAGCTTGCCACTGGCCATCGGCGCATCGGCGCTGGCAGCGCTCATCATCGGATTTCTGGTGGTGCGCACGCACGGCATCTACTTCATCATGGTCACCATGGCCTTTGCGCAAATGGTGTTCTTTGCCTTTTTTGACAACAAGGCGCTGGGCGGCTCAGACGGTATCTTTTTGAACTTCAAGCCCGATGCCGTGGTGCTCGACCTGGAAAACAAGCAGGTGTTTTACTTCTTCACTCTGGCTTGCTTGGTGGGCGTCTATGCCTTCTTGCGCCGCCTGCTGTGGAGCCCGTTTGGCCGCGCCCTGTCGGGCATCCGTGTGAACGAGCACCGCATGCGGGCCCTTGGCTTTGGCACCTTCAGCCACAAGCTGGCAGCCTTCACATTGGCCGGCGCACTGGCCGGTCTGGCTGGGTATTTGTGGGCTGCGCAAAGCGGTTTTGTGAACCCCGAACTCATGGGTTTTCACATGAGCGCCCACGCCATCATGATGGTCATCTTGGGTGGCATGGGCAATTTTGCGGGCGCCATCGTCGGGGCCTTCAGCTTTGAAGTGTTGCTGCACGTTTTCAAAGATTTGCCCGATGTGGGCACGTTCAAAACAGGCAAACACTGGCAAATGTGGATGGGCCTGTTCATCGTGGCCCTGATCGTGTTTGCCCCCAAAGGCATTTTGGGCCTGATCAACCGGGCTTTCCCCGGCAAGGAGGCTGGCCATGAGTGAAGCCAAAGTCCTGCTGTCAGCGCGCCAACTGACCAAGCGTTTTGGTGGCCTAGCGGCGGTCAACGAAGTCAACGTCGATTTGTGGCACGGGCGCATCCATGCCGTGATCGGGCCCAACGGTGCGGGCAAATCCACGCTGACCAACCTGCTGTCGGGCGACCTTCCACCCACCTCGGGACAGATCACCCTGGACGGCCACGACATCAGCGGCTGGACGCCCGAAAAAATCTCGCGCCACCGGCTGGGCCGCAGCTACCAAAAAACCAACATCTTCCGCACCTTCAGCGTGTGGGACAACGTGCGCCTGGCCGCGCAGTCGCGCGTGCAGCCCTCGCCCTTCAACCCGCTGGGCTGGCTCAGCCGCGCAGCGGGCATGTCGGCGGTCAATGCACAAGCCGAGCGCGCCATTGAGCTGGCCGGTTTGCAAGACCGCCGCCAAACCATCGCCGGGGCCGCCAGCCACGGCGAACAGCGCCAGCTCGAGATCGCCATGACATTGGCCACCGAACCGGTGGTCTTGCTGCTGGACGAACCGCTGGCCGGCATGGGCGTGATGGAAGCCGAAAGCATGGTGCAGCTCTTGCTGCGCCTGAAAAAAGACCACGCCATGCTGCTGGTCGAACACGACATTGACGCGATCTTCACCCTGGCCGACCACCTGACGGTGATGGTCAACGGCCAGGTGATCGCCAGCGACAAACCCGCCGTGGTGCGCGCCGACAGTGGCGTACAAGCCGCCTACCTGGGTGAGGAACACTGAGATGAGCGAACTGTTGATCAACGCACAAGGCTTGAACACCTACTACGGCGCCAGCCACATCCTGCGCGGCATCGACTTTGCCGTGGCCCGTGGCGAAACCATTGGCCTGATGGGTCGCAACGGCATGGGCAAAAGCACCTTGCTCAAGTCCCTCATGGGCATCGTGCCGCCGCAAAGCGGCACCGTGCAGATCAAGGGCCAAACCATGAACGGCCGCCCGACCTTTGAGGTGGCACAACTGGGCATTGCCTATGTGCCCGAGGGTCGGGGGATCTTTGGCAACCTGAGCGTGGTCGAAAACCTCAAGATGGCCGCCCGGTCAGGCACCCGTGGCCAGCGTGACTGGACCTATGAACGCGTGCTGGAGACCTTTCCGCGCCTGACCGAGCGCCTGAACCACGGCGGCCAGCAACTCTCAGGCGGCGAGCAGCAGATGCTGACCATCGGCCGGGCCCTGATGACCAACCCCGATGTGCTGATCCTGGACGAAGCCACCGAAGGTCTGGCCCCGCTGATCGCCCGCGAAATCTGGCGCATTTGCAGCGTCATCAAAGAAAGCGGCATCAGCGCCATCATCGTCGACAAGAACTGGAAACACGTCACCCAGATCACCGACCGCAACGTGATTCTGGTCAAGGGCGAGGTCGTGTTTGAGGGTTCATCGCAAGCCCTGCACGACGACCCGAGCGTGCTGGAGCAGCATCTGGGCGTTTGACCCCGCAAAATCTGCGCATCGAAACAGCAAGGGTCTTCACCAGCGTGCAAACACGCTGAGCGGTGCCAGAATGGATGCTTTGCTTTTCTTCTTCAACACGGCATGTTTCGCAACGCAGTCATCACCGGCGCCTGTGGCGGTTTGGGTCAAGCCCTGGCCCGGCAGCTGATCGCATCGGGCTCGCAGGTGGCGCTGGTCGGCTTGCACACGCCCACGCTGCAAGCGCTGGCCGCCTTGGCACCAGAGCGCACCCAAGTCTTCACCCCCGACGTGTCCAACGCCGCCGCCATGCAGGCCATGGCCAGCGAATGGCTTGCACACCACGGCACACCCGATCTGGTGATCGCCAACGCCGGGGTGGCTGGCGGCTTTGAAACCGCAGACGCCACTGACTTGGCCGTGATGCGCCGCATGCTCGAGATCAACCTGCTGGGCGTGGCCACCACCTTTCAACCTTTTCTGCAAGCCATGCTCGACCGCCAACAAGCCGGTGCTCTGGTGGGTGTGGCCAGCATCGCGGGCTGGCGGGGCATGCCCGGCAACGGGGCTTATTGCGCCAGCAAAGCCGGGCTGATCGCCTATTTGCAAAGCCTGCGTGCCGAGTTGCGCAGCAGCGCCCTCACGGTGCACACCGTCAGCCCCGGCTATTTGCGCACCGCGCTCACGGCGGGCAACACCTTTGCCATGCCCGGTCTTCTTGGGCCAGACGAAGCTGCGCGCAGCTTGTTGCGCGGCGTGGCACAAAAGCGCGAACACATCGTGTTGCCGCGCCGTATCGGCTGGCTGTCGCATGCCTTGTCGCTGCTGCCCGCCCGATGGCACGACCGCATCTTGCTGGGCCAGCCCCGCAAACCCCGCGCCCACCAGGCCGGGGCCACCCCGATTCCCGGACTCACCGACATCAACACCCACACACCCTCATGAGCACTCCGACACAACAACAAATGGCCTTGATCGGCGCTGGCCCCTCCGGTTTGGCGGGTGCTCGTGCGCTCTCCAAACACGGCATCGCTTTTCAAGGCTTTGAAGCCCACACCGATGTAGGAGGCCTGTGGAACATTGGCAACACCCGCTCCACGGTGTACGAGTCAGCCCACCTGATCTCCAGCAAGCGCACCACCGAGTTCAAGGAATTCCCCATGCCAGAGGGCACGGCCGACTACCCCAGCCACCGGGAGCTGCTGGACTACTTCAAAGCCTATGCCGAACACTTTGACCTCAAACGCCACTACCGTTTTGGCGTGCGGGTGCTGCGCGTCGAACCCGTGAGCGATGCACCCGACACGCTGTGGCGCGTGACCCTCGATGCGGGCAACGGCCAACTTGAAACCCACGAGTACAAAGGCGTCGTGATCGCCAACGGCATCCTGGCCGAACCCAACATGCCGCAGTGGCCCGGGCAGTTCAGCGGGCAGCTCATGCACACCTCGGCCTACAAAAAAGCCGAGCAGTTCAAAGGCCAGCGGGTGCTGATCGTGGGCGCGGGCAACTCGGGCTGCGACATCGCGGTGGACGCAGTGCACCACGCGCAAAGCGTGGACATCTCGGTGCGCCGGGGCTATTACTTCGTGCCTAAATATGTGTTTGGTTTGCCCGCCGACACCATGGGCGGCAAAACCAAGCTGCCGCGATGGCTCAAGCAAAAGGTCGACAGCACGATGCTCAAATGGTTCACCGGCGACCCTGTGCGCTTTGGCTTTCCCAAGCCCGACTACAAGATGTACGAGTCGCACCCCATCGTGAACTCGCTCATCCTGCACCACATTGGCCATGGCGACGTGAAGGTGCGGTCCGACGTGACACGGCTCGATGGCCACACCGTGCACTTCAAGGACGGCAGCCAGGCTGACTACGACCTGGTCATGGCTGCCACGGGTTACAAACTGCACTACCCCTTCATCGACGACGCTTTGCTCAACTGGCAAAGCATGTCGCCCCAGCTGTACCTGAACATCTTTGCGCCGCGTTTTGAGCGACTGGCCGTGCTGGGCATGGTCGAAGCCGCAGGCCTGGGCTGGGAAGGCCGGGCCGAGCAGGCCGAAGTGATGGCGCGTTATTTCAAAGGCCTCGATGCCCGATCGCCTCAGGCGCTGGCGTTTTCCAAAGCGCGGCAAGGCCCCTCGCCCGATCTGTCGGGCGGCTACCGCTACCTGAAAGTCGAGCGCATGGCCTGCTACGTCAACAAAGACGTGTACCGCGACACCATGCGCCAGACCGCCGCCGAACTGGCCTGAGCTTCATTCCATCACGAAAGCACCCATGTTGCCTGTTGACGAAATCCGCCTGAATTTCAACCCCGCCTCGCTGGCCGTGCTCAATGCCGTGCTGGGCTTTTTGATGTTCGGCATTGCGCTGGACACGCGGCTGGAAGACTTTCGCCGCCTGCTGCGTATGCCTATGGCTTTTGCGGTGGGCATCGCAGCGCAGTTTTTGCTGCTGCCTGCCATCACATTCGGCCTCACGCTGGCGCTGCAACCGGCCCCCAGCATCGCGCTGGGCATGATTTTGGTGGCCTGCTGCCCGCCGGGCAACGTGAGCAACATCCTGACCCACCGGGCCAACGGCAACGTCGCACTCAGCGTGTCGATGACCGCCGTGTCGAATGCCATTTCGGTGTTCGCCATGCCGCTCAACTTCGCGTTCTGGGGCAGCATCCACCCCACGGCCTCAAGCCTTCTGACCACCATTGCACTCGATCCGCTGCAAATGTTTGGCCACATCCTGCTCATCATCGGCCTCCCCTTCGCACTGGGCCTGGCCTGCGTGCAGCGCTTTCCGGCCTTCACCGAGCGCTTCAAAAAGCCGCTGCGCATCATCAGCTTTTTGGCCTTAATCGGTTTCATCGTCGGCGCGATTGCGGGCAACTGGCGGTATTTCATGGACTACGTGGGACTGGTGCTGCTGGCGGTGGTGTTGCACGATGCCCTGGCTTTTGGCACCGGTTACGCCGTGGCTCGGGCGGCCCGCCTGTCCGACTACGACTGCCGCGCCCTGTCGATCGAAGTGGGCATCCGCAATGCGGGCTTGGGGCTGGTGCTGATCTTCAGCTTCTTCAATGGGCTGGGTGGCATGGCCGTGGTAGCTGGGGTCTGGGGCTTTTGGGACATCATTGCGGGCCTGATTCTGGCCGGTTTTTGGGCACGCAAGCCTTTGCGCAGTGGCGGGCCGGCAGAAAGCGCCGCATGAGTGATTTGCCCCCCAAAGCGAGCAGGGTGCTGGTCACCGGTGCCGCAGGTTTTCTGGGGCAAGGTCTGCTCGGGGCCTTGAGCCAGACCCCGTGTTGCGAGCTTGTGATCGCCGTGGATGTGCGGGAAATACCTGACGCGCAGCAGCACCCCAGCATCATTTGGGTGAAACAAGACGTGCGCGACCCGGCGCTGGCGGACACCATCGCTCTGCACCGCATCGACACCGTGGTCCATCTGGCTTCCATCGTCACCCCCGGCAAAGACTCGAACCGCGCGTTTGAATATTCGGTCGATGTCGGTGGCACGCACAATGTGTTGCAGGCTTGCATACAACACGGCGTGCGCCACATCGTGGTCTCCTCCAGCGGTGCAGCCTATGGCTACCACGCCGACAACGCGCCTTGGCTCACCGAAGACATGCCTTTGCGCGGCAACGACAGTTTTGCTTATTCGCAACACAAGCGCTTGGTAGAGGAAATGCTGGCCCAATACCGCCAAAGCCATCCGCAACTGGCGCAAACCGTGCTGCGCATCGGCACCATCCTGGGTGAGCGGGTGAACAACCAGATCACTGCCCTTTTTGAAAAGCCCCGCCTGTTGGCCATCCGGGGTTCCGACAGCCCGTTTGTGTTCATCTGGGACGAGGACGTGACCGGCGCCATCTTGCACGCCTTGAGCGGTCAAGCCCAAAGTGGCTGCTTCAACTTGGCTGGGGACGGAGCGCTCACCATTTTCGACATTGCCAAGCAGTTGAACAAACCACCGCTCGTGTTGCCTGCATGGCTGCTCAAATCAGCCTTATGGCTAGGCAACCGGTTAGGTGTGAGTCGATATGGACCAGAGCAACTCGACTTCTTGCGCTACCGCCCCGTTCTGCTGAACACCGCACTCAAAACACAGTTTGGCTACACGCCAGCCAAATCCAGCGCCTCGGCCTTTGCCGCCTTGATCGATGCTCGGCAACGACACGGCCCCCCCGTGCGACACCCAAACTGAAGCACTACAACAAAGGCCGCAACTCCCTCGAAGCCTCCAGCAGCAAAGGCAACCACTTGCGCTCCACCGCCGCGTCTGACAGTTGTTCGGCAGTGCCCACCACATTGAGCGCAGCCAAGGTTTGGCCTTGCATGTTGCGCAGTG
>JAGNVG010000125.1 GCA_017986605.1 Limnohabitans sp. | reverse complement strand
GCCAGCATGGTTGAAGGCCGCATCAGCGCGGGCGTGGTGGTCGATGACGCCAGCGACATCGGCGGCGGCGCGTCCATCATGGGCACGCTGTCGGGTGGCGGCAAAGAAGTCATCAAGGTCGGCAAGCGCTGCCTGCTGGGCGCCAACGCCGGCATCGGCATCTCGTTGGGCGACGACTGCGTGGTCGAGGCCGGTTGCTACATCACCGGCGGCAGCCGCGTGCAACTGCCTGACGGCAGCCTGATGAAAGCCAAAGAGCTGTCCGGCAAAAATGGCATCCTGTTCCGCCGCGATTCACAGTCGGGCGCGCTGCACGCGATTCCGCGCAACAAGAGCTGGGGCGAGTTGAACGCTGAGTTGCACAAGAACTGATTTCGATTCTGTTCAATACAAACGGCGTGCACGCGAGAGCGGCACGCCGTTCTTTTTTGGTCGCTGGGGCAAAGTCCCTGCACAAGACTGTTATTGGCCCACCTCACTGGCACATCAAAAGGGCGGTATGTCGTAAGCGGGTGTCAGTTGCCAAGGGCATGGGTGCGGGCCTTGACCTTCTACAGCTTGTATCAGCATATCTGGCCGACTGCGGTTTTGTGCCAGGCCTTCACTTGACCTTATTCAATTTTTATAAAACTAAAATACACATAAAGCATTTAAAATTATTTTGAAAGGAATTTTCAATGCTTTATTTTTTGAACCCTTTGCTTGCCCGTAAAACATGGCGAGTTCTCGTTCTCGGAGTCACCCTGTCGATCCCTTTCACGACAGTCTGGGCCAAAACCGTGCGCTGGACGGGCGCCAGCGATGTGACCACTTGGGACATTCATTCCCAGATTGACAACTTCCAGGGCGGGATCCATGCAGCGGTCTATGAGTCGCTGGTGTATTTCAATTCACGCACCATGAAGCCCGAACCCATGCTGGCAACGGGTTGGAAAATGGTGGCCCCACAACAATGGCGCTTTACTTTGCGCCAAGGTGTCAAATTCCACGATGGCTCCAACTTCAGCGCTGACGATGTGGTCTTTTCTCTGCGCCGTGCCGCAGCCAAGACCTCTACCGTGGTGTCACTGGCCAGCAGCATCATCAAGGTGGAAAAAGTCGATCCATTGACGGTTGACATTTGGACATGGGGGGCCGTTCCCGTCTTGTTGGCTCAATTGACGGAGTTGCGGGTCATGAGCAAGGCTTGGGCCAAAGCCAACGACTCGCTAGAGCCGAAGGACATCAACAACCCCGCGCAGATGACCGCCTCACATCGGCAAGCCAATGGGACAGGCCCGTTCATCTTGAAGGAATGGTTACCGCGCCAGAAAATCACCCTGATCCGCAACACCAAATGGTGGGGACGCATGGAGGGGAATGTGACTGAAGTGGTCTATACGCCCATGCCATCGGATTTCAAAAGAATGATCGCCTTGGAGGAGCTGACAGCCGATGCGATGATGGACCCCAATTTGCAGGATCTTTACCGTGCGCGAAAAGACCTCAATATGAGAGTGATGCAAGGGCCTGAGACGCGCACCATCATGCTGGGTATGGACCAATACAGACCGGTGTTGGCTGGCGAAGGCATGTTGGACAAAAATCCACTGCGGGATGTGCGTGTCCGGCGGGCGCTGTACCAAGCCATTGACATGGCTGCAATACATGAAGTCATCATGCGCAGACATTCACAGAATACCGGTGCGCTGGTTAGCCCTCAAGTCAACGGCTGGACACAGCGCGTAGATGCCCGATTGCCTTTTGATCCTGAGGCCGCTAAGAAAATGTTGGCTGCGGCAGGACTGCCGTCCGGTTTCACTGTGGACTTTGCATGCTCGGCAGGGCGTTATGTGAACGATCGGGAGTTGTGCCAGGCCATCACACAGATGTGGTCAAAAATCGGTGTCAAGGCACGCTTGCGGCTGTTTGAGCCCACCGCCTATTTGCCAATGCTGCAACGACACGAAGCCAGCATTTACTTGCTGGGTTGGAACGTGACGACTTTTGACGCGCTCTACACCTTGCAGTCATTGCTGCGCACACCCGCTGGCGGAAGTGATGGCAACTACAACTTGGGGCGTTACAGCAATCCGGCACTGGACAAACTGATTGATCGGGCCAAAACAGAAGCCGATCAGACCGTTCGCACCAAGCTGCTGACATCGGCTTTGCAAATGGCCAGTGACGATGTGGCCATGATCCCCCTGCACAACCAGATGCTGAGCTGGGTCATGCGCAAAGAGGTTCAGCTGACCATGCGTCCGGACAATCGCATTGACTGGACCTTGGTTCGGGTCGAGGACTGAGCACAAAGTGAATGAGGGGTCATCCCACCATGGGTAGCGATATCCTTGTCGCTGTATCCCAGCCGCCATCAAGCCCAGTCAACAAGAGCTGGGGTGCATTGAACGCGGCATTGCATCAGAACTGATTTTTCAATGCCTCACAATCTGATGACTGTAGGAGAAGACCTCAATGTCTGAGCGCACGGTACTCATCTTCAAGCTGCTGATCTGCGGCGTGGTGGTCACGGTGGCCATCGGCTTCATGGCCCTGCTGCTTTGGCCTGCGCTGAGCCTTGCAGCCTTGACACTCTATGTATTGGCAGGCTGGGGCATTCTGGCTGGGTTGATGCTGATGCTGGTGGCCAACACAGCCGTCAGCAGCTGGATCAACCAGTGGATTTTGCGCAAGGGCGGCACAGACACGCAGTGGCTGTGGTTCGTCGCAGACCCGCCCGGTTTGCAAAAGGACCGCCAGCCCAAACAACCCTGAAGAGTTGGTGTCCTCAGGGCTGTGGGTGGTGGTGTCAGGTCTTGGCCAAATGCCGCTTGGCCAATTCCACGTACCAATCCAGACACGCCGGATTGGCCATGGCGTCTTTGTTGACCACCTTTTCGAGCGGCTGCCCCAACATCAGCTTCTTGATCGGCAGCTCCTGCTTCTTGCCTGACAGGGTGCGCGGAATCTCGACCACCTGGAAAATTTCATTGGGGATGAATCGCGGGCTGAGCGCCACCTTGATGGCGTTGTTGAGCTTGGCTTGGATCGCATCGTCCAGCACGGTGCCGGGGCGCAACACCACAAACAGCGGCATGTAGCTTTCTTTACCCAAATATTCCAAGTCCACCACCATCGAGTCCATCACTTCGGGCAGGGCTTCGACGGCACTGTACAGCTCGCTGGTGCCCATGCGCAGGCCGTGGCGGTTGATGGTGGCGTCGCTGCGGCCGAAGATCACACAGCCTTCGCCCTCACCTTGTGCATTGCCAATGCGCAGCCAGTCGCCATGCCGCCAGACGCCACCCATGCTGGCCGGGCCGTCGCCGCCACCGGGCTTGCGGCCGTGGCCTGCGGGGTACATCTCGAAGTAGCTGGCCAGGTAGCGGGCGTTGTCCTTGTCACCCCAAAAGAACAGCGGCATGGACGGGATGGGCTGCGTGCAAACCAGCTCGCCCACTTCGCCGATGACCGGCTCGCCCGCTTCGTTCCAGGCCTCGACCGCGCAGCCCAGTTCGCGGCATTGCATGACGCCGGGCTCTTGAGGCAGCTCGCGGTGGCCGCCCACAAAGGCGCCCGCAAAGTCGGTGCCGCCCGAGATGTTGCACCACCAGATGTCGGTGCCGATCTTTTTGAATTCTTCGGTGCCCCAGCTTTGCGTTTCGGGCGACAAGGGAGAGCCGGTGGTGCCCAAAGCGCGGATCAGCGACAGGTCGCCGCAACGCGAGAGGTCGACCCCGGCTTTTTGGCAGTTGGCAAAAAAGGCCGCGCCCGCGCCAAAGAAGGTGACTTTTTCTTGCGCCGCCATGCGCCACAAAATGCCCCAGTCAGGCTTGTCTTTGCTGCCGCCGGGGTTGCCGTCGTAAATCACGCAAGTCACGCCATTGAGCAAGCCCGCCACCTGAGCGTTCCACATGACCCAGCCGGTGGAGCTGTACCAGTGAAAGCGTTCGCCAAAGCTGTTGGGGTGGTAGCTGCAACCCACATCGTTGTGCAAAATTTTGTTGGCCAGGGCCACGATCACGGTGCCACCGTGGCCGTGCACGATGGGCTTGGGCAGGCCGGTGGTGCCACTGGAATACACAATCCAAAGCGGGTGGTCAAACGGCAGCCACAGCGGCTCGAAAGCCTGCACCTCGGCATCGTCGCGCGATGTGATGGCCGACATTTGCACGCTGGCCGCCACGTCGCAGCTGGCCAGGTCAAGCGTGCCCAGATTTTCATGGACGATGACGTGTTGCACGGTGGGCAAAGCGTCTTTCAACTCCTGCAGCACGGCCATGCGGTCAAAATCGCGCCCGCCATAGCTCACGCCGTCCACCGCAATCAGCACCTTGGGCTCGATCTGCTTGAAGCGGTCGAGCACCGCGTTGGTGCCCATGTCGGGCGCGCAAATGCTCCACACACCGCCCACGCTGGCGGTGGCCAAAAACGCCACCATCGCCTCGGGGATGTTGGGCAAATAGGCGGCCACCCGGTCACCCGGCTGCACGCCTTGCGCTTGCAGGTGCAGCGCCATGGCGGCGACTTGGCGGCGCAGCTCGGGCCAGCTCATCTCGCGGCGCAAGCCTTTTTCGTTGTGGCTGATGACCGCCAATAGACCCGCAGCGTGTGCGGGCTGCACATGCCGCAGCACTTGGTGGGCGTAATTGGTTTTGGCCCCCGGGAACCACTGGGCTCCGGGCATCACGTTGTCGGCCAGCACCGCGGTGTGGGGCGTGGGCGACTGCAGTTGGAAGTAATCCCAGATGCTTTGCCAAAAGCCTTCCAGATCGGTCACCGACCATCGCCACAGGTCGTTGTAAGCCGCAAAACTCAGGCCGCGTTGGTCGCGCAGCCAGTTTTGGTACAGACGAATCTGGGGCACATAGGGTGCGGGTTCATGGGGGCGTGTGGCGGTGTTCATGGCGCTGAGCGTAGCAGCGCCAGTGCATGGCTGTCACCTGCGACAACCCTCAAAAAGCGCGCCTAGGTGACAGCCTCAGGACGGGGCCACCACATCGCAGCGGCCTTGGCCTGTCGCCAAGCCTCGGAAGTCGCTGGACCACTGTGCCCGAGTCAAGTCAAGCTGGATGCGTTCGTTGTCGATGGCGGTGGACAGCCCTTGTGGATTGACCGAGTAGCTGTAAGGTGCCAAGCCATCGATGCGTACGGCGCGGATGGTTTTGCGGTCCCAGTCAATTTGGACTTCGCGCACCCAGGTGCTGCGCTCGGGCATGTAGGCCACAGCGCACGACAAGGTGACCGTCTGGGTGGCCGCATGCACTGGGCTGGCCCACAAGGCCACGGCCACTGATGCCATGACGCATGGACGCTTCACTTGGCGTCAGCGTCTTTGCTCATGCGTGCACTCTTCCAGTACACGTCATCGCCACCGTTCATGCGGTTGAGCACACGCGCCAAGACAAACATCAAATCGGACAAGCGGTTGAGGTATTGACGCGGCATTTCATTGATCGCCTCTTCGTTGCCCAAGGCGACACAAGCACGCTCAGCCCTGCGGGCCACGGTGCGGCAAACGTGCGCTTGAGCGGCACCGCGTGTGCCTGCGGGCAAGATGAACTCTTCGAGCTTGGGCAACTGCGCGTTGTAGGTGGCCAGCGCTGCATCCAGTGCCGCCACCGCCTCTTCCTTGAGCAATTCAAAGCCGGGAATGGAGAGCTCGCCGCCCAGGTTGAACAACTGGTGCTGCACCTCGACCAAGACTTCGCGCACGCCTGTTGGCATGTCTTCGCACAGCAAAAGGCCGATGTGGGAGTTGAGTTCATCCACCTCGCCCATGGCGTGCACGCGCAAGCTGTTTTTGGACACGCGCTGGTTGTTGCCCAAGCCGGTGGTGCCGTTGTCGCCGGTGCGGGTGGCGATTTGTGTGAGTCGGTTGCCCATGGTGTTAAAAGTCGATGACCTGAAGTTCTGACTGCTTGCAAGTATGCCTTCAAGTGGCACACGGCCCATCAGATACCCAGTTGCCCAACCTCTTTGCGTATCTGTCTTCTCAACTCAACCGTTCTGTCTTCTTCTGGATAGGCATCAAGCCTGGCTTTGAACACATGCCATTTGGCGGTGTTCTTTTGCATGTAGCGCTGGTGAATTTGGGCTCTTAAATTTTCTTGCAGCCCGTTCATTTGCGTCATGAACTCAGTGCCCTCCCTGTCACAACTCCATTCGGACAGTTTTTCAATCAAATCATCGTCGGGATCTGATTTATCTTCATTGAGAAATTGAGTTAGTATTTCCATCCATTTGGCCAACTCAATTTGTAAATTATTATCATAATTAAATTTTATATGCCACAAAGGGTGATCTATATCTTTAATATTCAAGAACAAGCCTGAATTATCTTTATTTTCTTTTTCAGCTCGTTTGTTAGCTGCATGAATTTGCATGTTATTAACAGAAGCAGCAAGTCCGCCGGCTACCATTATTCCACCGACAACTGCACCTCCGGAACTTAAATTGGTGTTCCATTTTCTAACATCATCAAAGCGATAAGTTTTTACAAGGCCATTTTGTCTCAAATAAATTTTTCTCAGAGAGCCATTAATACCAATTGCAGTTCCATCATAGTAATGCTTATGTGAGCAACCACTCATTTCTTCCATGCATTCATCTTTTTCGTT
>JAGNVG010000124.1 GCA_017986605.1 Limnohabitans sp. | reverse complement strand
ACGTCATGCTGATGGACCTCAAAGGTCAGGTCAAAGACGGTGACACCGTGCCTGTGACCCTGGTGGTCGAAGGCAAGGATGGCAAGCGTCAAAACATCGAAATCAAAGCCTCTGCCCGCACCGCTGCCGCGCCCGCCATGAAGCAGGGCGACGGCCACATGCACAAGCATTGATTTCGTGACTTTTTCCTGATCCATCCATGACCTGGACTTCTGCCCAACTGCGCAGGCTCAGCCTGTGGCTGCTGTGCGCGATGCTGCTGGCGGCTTTGGCCCCCACGGTCTCGCGTGCGCGGGCATGGAGCCAAGGCAGCGCCGTGCCATGGATGGAGGTGTGCACCACCGCAGGCGCTCAGCGCACTGCAGCCGACACGCCAAATGACGAAGCGCCACAGTCCGGGATGGGCATGCTCGACCATTGCGCTTTGTGCGTGCTGGCCAGCGACCGCTTGGCACCACCAAACCCCGACTTTGTGTGGCAAGCGCAGCCGCAAGCGCCGCCCTTGCTGGCTCAGTTGGATCTTCGGGTCCCTGAAACCGTCCTGCACTGGACGGTCCACTCCCGCGCCCCACCTGTCCACGCCTGATTTCAGCCGTGGCAGGCCGGGCACATGCCCGACTGCTGTTTGCCAGAGGTCCGCTTCTCATCGCGGGCACTGGCCCATTCAGTCCGGAGCATCGTGTGAAATTTTTGAATCCAATCCCGGTGGGTGAGCCCATCGAAGTCAAGCGCGGTCAATGCTTGTTGACCGCAGGTGGCGTAGGCCCAGTATGGCGCGTGACCCAGGGTGTCTTTAAATTAGAGCGCCAAGGCCAAGACGGTCCAATTCTGGTGCAGCTGGCCCAGGCCGGTGACCTGATCGGCGTGGAGGCCTTGTGTGCCGAGCCTTATGCCTTCACGTCCGTGGCCTTGGTGAATGCCCAAGCTGTACCCCACCCGGTGAGCCAAGATCTGGACCGCTACACCACCATGACGCAGGGCTTTATGCAGCAGCAACGCCAGACCTGCGACATGCACCGTTTGCGTACAGGCCCGATTGCGCAAAGACTGGCTTACTTGCTCACCATGCTGGGCAAGCAAGCCGACGGTCGCGTGCTGCCTTTGCCGCGCAAAGAACTCCCCACACTCAAAGAGATGGCCCGTGTGGTCGATTCCACCTTTGAAACGGTGTGCCGTGAGCTCAACACTTTGTTGCCCGAGCGCAAACAAGCCCGACCCGCCTCTACCGGTCTTTGGGCCGTGGGGCCGGCCTTTGCCATGGCGGTTTGAAAGCAAGACATGCAGCACTTGATTCTTAGACTCTTGCAAAGCGCACAAAAAACCGGCTTTGGCCTGGGCTTTGTGGTGGGCGGCTTGTTCATGGGGCTGGTGGCCCTGGCGTTGTTGGGCATGGGCTCTGCCCAAGCGCACGACTTTCGCCAAGGCGATGTGGTCATGGACCACCCCTACGCCACGCCCAGCCTGGCAGGCACGACCACCGGCGCTGTGTATTTCAAGTCCATCCGCAACAAAGGCAAAACGCCTGACCGCCTGCTGTCGGCCCGCACCGCTGTGGCCGCACGGGTCGAAATCCACCACATGCAGATGGACGGCAATGTCATGCGCATGCGTCAAGTGCCTGTCTTGGAGTTGCCCGCACAAACCGAAGTGTCCTTGCGGCACGGCGGTGCGGGCACGCACCACCTGATGCTGCTGGACATGGCCCAACCCCTCAAAGACGGTGACCGCTTCGATCTTGAGCTGGTCTTTGAAAAAGCAGGCACCCGGCGTGTGAACGTCTGGGTGCAAACACCGCGTGCAGGTGTGCCTGCGCATCAACATTGATTTTTGAAATGGAGAACATGATGAAAAATCTTTTCACCCTGACGGCAGTGGCCTTGACCCTGAGCGCTTGCAGTACCCTGCCCAGCCCACCCACTTCCCAAGCTGTTGAGCTGAAGTTTGCCGCCCAAATCAACGGCCAGCCCTTTGCCTGCGGCCAGCGTTACGAAGGTGTGGGCAGCACGCGCTCGACCATCACGCCCAGCGACTTTCGCATGTACGTGAGCGAGGTCAAGCTGGTGCGCCAAGACGGCAGCACCGTGCCCGTGCAACTCGCGCAAGACGGCGTGTGGCAGCAGCAATCTGTGGCGCTGCTGGACTTTGAAAACGGCGCAGGCCCTTGCCGCAATGGCACAGAAGCCACCAACACCAGCGTGCGCGGCCAAGTGCCAGCGGGCGATTACACCGGGGTGGAACTCACCGTGGGTGTGCCCTTTGCACAAAACCACCAAGACCCCACGGTCGCCCCCGCGCCGCTCAACTCCACAGCCATGTTCTGGAACTGGCAAGGCGGCTACAAGTTCATCAAGTTCGACACCGCCAGCAGCGGCATCAGCACAGACAAACCCGCAGCAGCCAACGCCATGGGCCCGGTCACGCGCTACTCGGTGCACCTGGGCAGCACGGCATGCGCGGGCGAGAGCAAAACCCAGGCCCCCAGCGCTTGCCAAAACCCCAACCGCATGACGGTGCGCTTCGATGGCTTTGACCTGCGCAAAAACACCGTGGTGGCCGACATGGGCGCGGTGCTGGCACAGGCCAATGTGGACGTCAACGCCAAAGGCACATCGCCCGGCTGCATGAGCTTCCCCAAAGACGGCGACTGCCCACCCGTGATGCAGGCGCTGGGCCTGGCCTATGACGGCGTGGCCGCTGCAGGCCCTCAACGCCTTTTGTCCAAGCGCTGATCTGCACCCCAGAGCTCGGCCATGAACCCTTTGCGCAAAACCCTGAGCACCTGCCTGCTGGCCTTGGCTGGCTGGACTGTGCTCACGGGCAGTTCCACAGACGTTTTTCATTGGGACTTGCCTGCCTGGGTGCCACGCCCTGTGGTGCCCGCAGACAACCCGATGAGTGCGGCCAAGGTCGAGCTGGGGCGGCACCTGTTTTACGACCAACGCCTGTCGGCTGACAGCAGCATGTCGTGCGCGACCTGCCACCACCAGGACAAAGCCTTCACCGACGGACTGGCCGTGGCCAAGGGCGTGACTGGGCAAGCGGGTCATCGCAGTGCCATGGCGCTGGCCAATGTGGCCTATCTGCCTGTGCTCACTTGGGCCAACCCCAACCTCACGGCTTTGGAGGTGCAGGCGCTCATTCCGCTGTTTGGCGAGCACCCGGTCGAGATGGGCATGGCAGGGCGAGAGAAAGAACTGTTTGAACGCCTGCAAGCCAATGCGCGTTACCGCGACTTGTTTGCCAAAGCCTTTCCGGTCGAAGCCGCAAAAGGCAACGAAGCCTTGTATTCGTTGGGCACGCTCACCAAGGCCTTGGCCAGTTTTCAGCGCAGCCTGCTCTCGTTTGACAGCCCGTATGACCGCTACAAATACGGCGGCCAGCCCACGGCCATATCCCCAGCAGCCAAGCGAGGAGAAAGCCTGTTCTTTGGCGAAAAGATGGAGTGCTACCACTGCCACGGCAGCTTCACCTTCACCGACAACATCCGCCACAGCAAGCTGCCTCTGGCCGAGCGCGGCTTTCACAACACAGGCTTGCACAACCTGGATGGCCGGGGTGCTTACCCCGCAGACAACCCGGGCATCAGCGAGTTCACGGGCGACGCCGATGACATGGGCAAGTTCCGCACGCCCAGCCTGCGCAACATTGCGCTGACCGCGCCCTACATGCACGACGGCTCGATGGCCACGCTCGACCAAGTTATTCGCGCCCACTACGCGCAGGCTGGCCGCGCAGGGGGTACGTCCAACGGACCCAGCCCCTTGCGCAGTTCATTGATCGGGGGCTTCGAGGTCAGCGAGCAAGAAGTCAGCGACCTGGTCGCTTTCTTGAACACGTTGACTGACCACACGTTTGTTCACAACCCTCGCCACGCCAATCCCTGGCCTGCCAGTCGCTGAGGCATGGACATGCACCGTTCACCCCCCTTCTTTCACTCGCTGAGTCGCCTCGTGCTGATTTGGTACGTGCTGTTTGTGGGTGTTTCGGTGTTGGCCGCCACGTTGCAGCCCAAAACCATGGACGTGGTGTGTTCCGCCATGGGCATCATGAAGGTGGTGGTGCAAGGCGAGGGTGAAGCCCCACCGCTGACCAGCAACATGGACTGCCCGCTGTGCGCCCACGCCACACCTGCAATGCCGCCGCCCACGGTGGCGGCTTTGGCCCATGTGCCCGATGCACGCGCGTACATCGTGCAAGCCTTGCCCGAGGCGCTGTTGTTGGCTCGCACCGCGCCGCCACTGCCTTCTCGCGGACCGCCTGACTTGATCTGAACGCCGCAAGGCGATTTGTCTCCACCCGAATTGATTGGGGTGATGTCTTTTTGCGTGCAGTTTTTTCTTGCACATCCAGATCTCGTCAGAACATGAAAACAAAACTGAACTTCTCCGCCGTGGCCATGGCCGCATGGGCTTGCTGCGCCGCTTTGGCGCAAGCCCAAACTCAAACCATCGAAGTCACGGCTGACAAAGAGCGATATCAGCCAGCCTTGACGCAAGCTGCCACCCGCTCTGCGGTGCCTGTTGAGCAAGTGCCCCAGTCCATCGTGAGCATTCCGCGTTCGGTCATCGAGGACCAAGGCAGCAAAACGGTTTCGGACGCCTTGCGCAATGTGAGCAATGTCAACGAAATCGACCCTCGCGACAGCAACAACGTGGGCTTCAAAATCCGCGGTTTTAATGCGGCCATGGTGGTCGATGGTGTCTCGGTGCCAGGCTGGTTTCAGAATCAAGAGAGTCTGGTGGGCGTTCAGCAAATGGATGTGATCAAAGGTCCAGCGGGTGGCTTGTACGGCAGTGGCCAGGCGATTGGCAATTATTCGACGGTGGGCGGCACCATTGCTGTGACGACCAAAGACCCTGTTGCCAAGGCCTCGCGTGAAGTGGGTGTCAAGTTGGGTAACTTTGGTCGCCGCAATGCGCACTTTGACCTGAACCAGCCGATCAACGAGGCGTGGGCGTTTCGGGTCAATGGCGAGCATGACCGCTCTGACAGCGAAACCCAAGGCGTGTTCTTCCGCAAGTCGGCGCTGAATCCGAGCCTGTCCTGGTCGCCCGATGCCAAAACCAAAGTGGTCATCAAGGCCCGCATGCTGGACAACACCACGGTAGATTATTCGGGCTTGCCACGCGCCAGCGCCTCGGCCACCGAGCCTTCTGCAGGTGTAGGCCGAAGCACCTTTGTCACAGCCACTGGCTTGCCCGACACCACCCAAAAGGCACGCGGCTTGAATGTGCAGTGGACACAAGTCTTGAACGATGACTGGACTTTGAAGGCGCTGGCTGCACACAACACGGCTGAAGTGGATCAGCGGGGGGTGTTCCCGTTCCCTTATGGCAGAGGCGGTGGTTTGGGCTCCAGTGTGATGCTCAGCGGCGCCCGTTTGTGGGAAAAGCTCACATCGGACACGGTCCAACTCAGTTTGGCGACGGCCATCCAATCGGGCAAGGCGCTGCACCGGATCAGTGTGGGTCTGGACCGAGATGAGACCCGGGACGATGGCTTCATGGCCTTTGCCAACCTGCCGTTTGTGATGACCGATTTGACCGGCAATGTGCGTCCTGCTTGGGGTGAGCCTGCTGTGCCTGCTGCGGCCAATCAGCAACAAAACCGCAGCACTTCGACCGTGGTTTATGTCCAAGACCAAATTCAAGTGGGTTCCTGGCACCTGCATGGCAGCTTGCGTCATACACGCACCGAGGCTAAAGATTTGTATCCGGATTGGGGTATCAACAACCAAAGTACCAACAACAAAGTCACGCCGCGTTTGGGTGCTGTTTTTGACGCCAGTGATGTTGTGTCGTTCTTTGGTGGTTACAGCCAGATGTCCCGAGTTCCTTTTGGCTCATTGTTCAGTGTGGCACCCAAAATGGAAGAGGCCGAACAAAAAGAACTGGGTCTGCGCATCAAGGGCTGGCATGGTTTGAGTGCCACAGCCGCCTTGTTTGACATTCAACGCAAGAACGCCGCTGTGTCAGATCCGGCCAATCCAGGCTTTTCTGTGCAAACGGGTGTGCAGCAAGCCAAAGGCCTCGATGTGGACGTGCGCTGGCAAGCCTCACCTTCACTGGCTTGGATTGCGGCCTATACGCACCAAACCGCAGAAATCACGCAAGACACCAATGCCGCTTGGGTGGGTAAACGCCTGTTCAACGTGCCTGAAAAAACATTGCGCGTGGCAGCGCGTTACGACGTGCGACAAGGCGAGTGGAGTGGCCTGGGTCTGGGCTTGGGCGCTTCGTACCGATCCAGCTTGGCAGGTGACACCAGCAACACCTTCTTGATGCCCGCGGTCACCTTGTGGGACGCACAGGCCAGTTACAAGCGCGGCGACATCCAGTACAGCGCCAGCATCAGCAATCTGCTCAACAAACAGTATTACGCGCCCATGGCCTATTTTGGTGGTGGCCAAGTCGTACCCGGTTTGCCGCGCAGCCTGGTGGTGGGCATCAGCACGAAATTCTGATCCATCCACCACGCCACAGGAGGGGGCATCCGCAAGGGTGCCCCTTGAGCTCTCATGAACCGTCGTTATTTCTCTCGCTTGTTGTCCTGGCCCTCTGTGGTGCTGGGCTACTCGGCCATGCAAACGTCCCAAGCGTCGGCCACGCCCGC
>JAGNVG010000123.1 GCA_017986605.1 Limnohabitans sp. | reverse complement strand
AAAAAGCCCCGGCCTGCAATGCGGTGGCTGAGCGTGCTGTCGCGGCCCTGCAAAAAGGCGATGACCGGGTCGATGCTGACCGCGTAGTCGTTGAAATGGTCGAGGAAAAAATTCACCGGGCCTGAGCGCTCTTCGACGGGTAAGGCCAGCGCCACATCGCGCATGGCGGTGATGCCCTGCCGGTTGAGCAAGGCCAGCACGGTGGCCAGTGCCAAGTCTTCTTGCACCGCATCCAAGCCTCGAGAACGCAGAAAACCCGTCAGGTAAGCCGTGGACGGGTAGGGCGTGTTGAGCTGCGTCATCGGCGGGATGAGGCTCAGGACTTTGATCGAGGCGGGGCTGGACATCAGGCGGGTGTTTTCGAATCGGTGAGGGGGATTATCAACGGGCGCAGCCTCTGCCCGTGTACGACCACAGGGTCAAGCGCTCACAGTGCGGTGCGGCTGACGGGGGGCGTTAACATCCAGCTGCCCTACACGCTTTTGCCCGATCCACCTTTTCAGATGATGCCCCTGCCCGACATGCCCTCCAGCGCTGCATTTTCCTTGTCCTCTTTGACGCTGCAGCCTGAGGCGCAAGCGCCACTCACCCCGGCCCAGAAGCGGTTCAATGAACTGCTGGCCCGGATTGAGGTGCTCTCGGGCCAAATTCAACGCTTGGAAGTTTGGTCAGACACGCACCGCTATGTGCACATTCAGGCTTTGCGTGAGTCGGTTCAATTGGCGCAGGCGCAGCGCAAAATCCTGCTTTTGTTTTTGCACGAATGCCTGCAGACGGTCGACTTCACGGCACAGCAACAACGCATGGCCCGCGGCAAGTTGCGCAGCCTGATCGGACAACTGGCCGCCACGGCCGACCCGCAAGTGCAGGCCATGGCGGATTTGTACGAGAGTGAAGAGGATGCGCAGGAAGCGGCTGAAGAACAGGCCGAGGCGGCGCAGCGCTTGCGTGAGCGCATTGAGGAGGCGTTGGGCCAACCGATTGACAAACCCAGCCAATACCAAACGCCCGAAGAGATGATGCAGGCTGGCATGCGTCAGTGGCAGCGTCAGCAAGAAGCGGATGAAGAGCGCAAAGCCGCCAAGCGTGCGGCCCGAAAAGCGCAAAAACAGGCGCAAAAGAAGAGCGCTGCGGCTGAAAAAGGCGAAGTGCCGGTGGCCATGCTGCGCGAAGCGGACGCCAAGAGCGCCATCCGCACGGTGTTTCGGCAACTGGCCAGTGCTTTGCATCCGGACCGTGAACCCGACGAACAAGAGCGCCTGCGCAAAACCGGCCTGATGAGCGAGGTCAACGCCGCTTATGAAAAAAACGACCTGACCACTTTGTTGCGTCTGCAAATGCAGGTGACGCAAGTCAACCCCCAAAGCATCGCACGCATGGCCGATGACAAACTGAGTGCCATGTCTTTGTTGTTGAAGGAACAAGTTGCGGCGCTCGAAGATGACTTGGACCAATTGCAAAGCCGCTTGAGCCGTGAGTTGTGTGTGCCGGTGCGAGCCGATGCCGATGAGGTGGCCATGACCCAGTCACTGCAGCGCATCCAAGCGGATCAGCGGCACACGGCTGAGAGCCTGGCGGGTGACTTGCGCCGCATTCAGAGTGAGCCAGAACTCAAGCGCTGGTTGAAAGAGCAGTGGCAGCAGGCCAAAGAGCAGGGTCAGTCGAGTACGGACTTTTGAGTGGCTTCAAAGCCACTTTTGCATGAAGCTGGCCTGACCTGCTGCGGGGTCCAGCGCATAGGGCTCAAAGCCAAACCCCAGATAACTTTTCAACGCCCGCGCATTGCCCGTGAGTACCTCCAGCGTCAGCTTGCAGCAGCCGCGATCGGTGGCGTGTTGCTGCGCCGCTGTCAGCAAGGCCTGGCCCACACCTTGGCCCCGGTGTCCGGGCAGCACGGCGATGTCGTGGATGTTCATCAAAGGGCGTGCCTTGAACGTGGAGTAGCCCTCGATGCAATTGACCAAACCCACAGGTGCATCGCCGTGCCAGGCGATGAAGCTGGCTGCATTCGGGCGAGCGGCCAGGTCTTGGCAAAGACGCGCTTTCACATCGGGCTCCAAAGCTTCGCCACCCCCCATCGGGTCTTGGGCATAAGCGTCCAGCAGCATCACCAGGGCTTGGGCGTGGAGAGGGTTTTGGTAATCAACAGGCCTGACTACAAGGGACATGGAGCGCTCTTTAAATGGTCAATTTCAAATGGGTCAAAACAGATTGTCCCTGATGCTCAGCTGAGTGCCTGCATATCATGGAGCAAGGCATCGACCGAGGCTTCGCTCGTGTCCCAGGCGCACATGAATCGGCAGCCGCCGCCTGCGATGAACTGGTAAAACTTCCAGCCCTTGGCATGCAAGGCGTCAATCAAGGGGCTGGGCAGTTGGGCGAACACGCCGTTGGCTTGTGGGGCATGCAGGACTTGGACTCCAGGGACCTGAAGCAAGCCGTTGTACAGACGTTGTGCCATGGCGTTGGCATGACGTGCGTTGTGCAGCCAAGTGTCGTTGTCCAGCAACCCCACCCAGGGGGCTGAAATGAAGCGCATTTTGGATGCCAGTTGCCCCGCCTGCTTCACCCGCCAGGCAAAGTCCTGAGACAGTTCGCGGTCAAAAAAGACCACGGCCTCGCCCACGGGCAAGCCGTTTTTGGTGCCCCCAAAGCACAGCACATCGACCCCGGCCTTCCACGTGATTTCGGCTGGACTGCAGCCCAGGTGTGCCACCGCGTTGGCAAAGCGGGCACCGTCCATGTGCAGTTTCAGGCTGTGCTTTTGGGCCATCCACGACAACGAACGCACTTCGTCCACACTGTAGACCGTGCCCAGTTCGGTGGCTTGGGTGATGGAGGCGACTTTGGGGCGAGGGTAGTGGATGTCGCTGCGCTTGGTGACCAGGGCTTCGATCGCTTCAGGCGTCAATTTGCCGCGCTGGGCTTGGGCTGACAACCCCTCGGCCACCAGCAGTTTAGAGCCGTTGGAGAAAAATTCAGGGCCTCCACATTCGTCGGTTTCCACATGCGCGACCGGGGTGCAAATGACCGAGTGGTAGCTCTGGCACATTGATGCAAGTGCCAATGAATTGGCAGCAGTGCCGTTGAAAACGTAATACACGTCGCAATTGATCTCGAACAATTCACGCAACATGTTGCTGGAGCGTTCGGTCCAGCGGTCATCGCCATAGGCGGGTTCATGCCCACTGTTGTTGGCATCGAGCAGCGCTTGCAGGGCTTGCGGACAGGTGCCCGCATAGTTGTCGCTGGCAAATTGTTGTGGCGTGGTGTTCATGTGTTGTCCCTTGGTATTTTTATGAATGATGCGCCAGTGTGTGCACTGGCTGCCAATGCGTGCGTGCCCACAGAAAAAGCCCTGCACACCAAGGCGTGAGGGCTTTGGGGTTGCGGTCGTCTGGGCTCAGCGTGCGTTCAGTGCCGCCGTGGTCGAAGACACAAAAGACCGTGTTGTGGTGCCGAGGCTTTGCATCACATGGCCCGCCAGTTGGTGCGCCGTGATGGCGCTCAGCGTCCAGCCCAAGTGGCCATGCCCGGTGTTGTAGAACACATTGGCTTTTTTGCCTGCCCCCACACGCGGCAGCATGTTCGGCATCATGGGGCGCAGGCCCGCCCAGGGCTCCACGCGGCGGGTGTCCACGCCGGGGAAGCATTGGTTGACCCAATTGACGAGTGGCTTGATGCGGTCGGCGCGGATGTCCAAGTCAATGCCGTTGAACTCGGCGGTGCCCGCCACGCGGAAACGGTCAGTCCCCAAACGGCTGGTGACCAGCTTGGTCTCGTCGTCCAGCAGGCTCACCTGCGGGGCGGCGGCTTGGCTGGCGGCGTCGTTCAAGCCCACGGTGATCGAATAGCCTTTGACAGGGTAGATGTTCAAGCGGTCGCCCAGTTGCTCGGCCAGTTTGCGCCCATGCACGCCAGCACAAATCACGATGCTGTCAAAGCTGAGCGTCTCGGTCTGGCCTTGGTGCTGCACCTGCACCGTGGCGGTTTGGCCGTTCGATGCGACATTCAGCACCTGGTGCTCGGTCAGGATCTTCACGCCGAGGCGCTCGCAAGCTTTAGCCAAGCCAAAGGTGAACTTGTGGATGTCGCCTGTCGAGTCGCTTTCGGTGAAATAGCCGCCGTAGTACTGGCCTTGCAGAGTGGGCTCAATGGCCTTCATTTCGTCTGGCGTGACAGCGCGGCGCGGCAAGCCGCCTTGGGCCAGCAGTTTGGAGACTTCGCCTGCGTGGTCAAAACCTTTTTTGTCGCGGTAGATGTGCAAGATGCCTTCGCGCTTGTGGTCAAAGTCGATGCCTTCGGCTTTGGCCCAGGCAAAGTGGTGTTCGCGTGATTGAATGGCCAACTGGGTGGTGGCAATGGTGTTGTCTTTGTACTTGGGAATGGCGGCCACGAACTCGGCCATCCAGCTGAGTTTGTGCCAAGTGGGCGCGGGGTTCATGAGCAAAGGGGCATCGCTCTTGAGCATCCATTTGAGGCCCTTGACGATGGTGGAGGGATGGGTCCAGACCTCGGCGTTGGAGGCAGACAACTGGCCGCCGTTGGCGTACGACGTTTCCATGCCCGGGTAGCGGTTTTTCTCGATCAGGGTGACTTGAAGGCCTTGTTGGGCCAAGGCGTAGGCGGATGTGACGCCCGTGATGCCGCCGCCAATGATGACTATGTTTTTTTTCATCGAATTTTCTCTCAGTGAAACGTCTCAAACGGATGGACGCACCGCACACCGCATGTGTACAGAACGACCCCCTCTGTTTGAAACCTGAGAGATTCACCCGGCAGCCAGAATGACTGGGGGCTTGCTCCTGCGGTGTGCCGGGGGACGAATCCCGGCAACTCTTCAGAGTGCTTTGTTCACCACGGTCCTTTTGCCTGAGAGTTTCCGGGGTGGTTGCTCCTTCGGCGTTGAGGGCGTTTGGCCCCCAAGCTCTCCCACAGTGAACGTCGGACTGGGTCCGACTCGGGGTGACGGTTGCAAAACCGGCGTCACCCTGTGTTTCAGATTCTACGGCCTGAATCCAAGTCTGACAGGCCCATGACAAAAAATCAGTCGGTCAACTTCTGGTAACTGGCCTCGTCGTGCAAGGCGTCCAGGTCCGACAGCTGTGTCAACTTGACCTTGAAGAACCAACCGGCTCCCAAAGGATCGGAATTGGCCAAAGAGGGGTCGGCACGCAGGGCCTCATTGACCTCGATGATTTCGCCTGCGGCAGGCATGTGGACGTCGGCGGCGGCTTTGACTGACTCCACCACCCCGGCAACTTCGCGTGCCGCAAAAGTTTTTCCGATGTCGGGCAAATCGACAAACACGATGTCGCCCAGGGTGTCTTGGGCATGGACCGTGATGCCCATCACGGCGGTCAGGCCATCGTCATTGCGCTGGAGCCAAGTGTGGTCTTCGGAGTATTGGATGGACATGGTGTGTAACAAAAAGGCCTGGCCCTCAAGGGGCCAGGCGGTGTGAGAATGCGGGAAATTCTAGCTTTATTTGGCGTAGACCAGATCCCGCAAAGTCAAGGACAGAGCGGGCACGTAGCTCACCACCATCAAGCAGACCAGGATCACCAGCACGAAGGGGATCAGGTCTTTGATCATCCGGTCCAGCGAAATCCGCGCCACCGTGCATGCGGCGAACAGGTTCACACCAAAAGGCGGTGTGATCATGCCCAAAGCCAGGTTGACCACCATGATCAGGCCAAAGTGAACCGGATCGATGCCGAAGTGCATGGCCACAGGGGCCAAGATGGGGGCCAGCACAATGATGGCGGCGCTGGTCTCGATGAACATGCCAATGAAGAACAAGGCCACGTTCACACCCAGCAAGAAGTAAGCAGGTGACTTGAGCACTTCTTCCAGCCAGTGGCCAATTGCTTCAGGCACACCGGCACGGGTGATCAGGAAGGCAAACAAGCCCGCGTTGGCAATGATGAACATGATCACCGCGCTGGACAGCACCGATTTGCGCATGATGATGGCCAGGTCTTTCAGCTTGATCTCTCGGTAAATCAAGGTGCCCACAATCAGCGCGTAGAACACCGCCACGGCAGACGCTTCGGTGGGGGTGAACACCCCGCCGTAGATGCCGCCCAAAATGATCACAGGCATCATGAGCGCCCAACCGGCTTGCCATGAGGCTTTGCCAAAGCTCAGACGGCCTTCGCCGTCGTTCTTGCCCCAACCTTTGTATTTGCAATAAATCCAAACCCAGAACATCAAGGCCGCGCCGATGAACAGGCCTGGCCCAAAACCGGCGATGAACAATTCGCCAATCGACACTTCGGCACTGACGCCGTACAAGATCATGGGAATCGAGGGCGGGATGATCACGCCCAACTCGGCCGACGTGGCTTGCAAAGAAGCCGCGTAGGTGGTGGGGTAGCCGTGCTTGATGAGCGCGGGGATCAAGATGGTGCCGATGGCAAACGTGGTGGCCACCGACGAGCCCGAGACGGCCGCAAAAATCATGCAGGTCAGCACGCAGGTCATGGGTAAGCCACCTTGCACGCCGCCCACAATGCTCTTGGCGAACTCCACCAAGCGACGCGAGATGCCGCCGGTTTCCATGATGTTGCCCGCCAAAATGAAGAAGGGGATGGCGGCCAGCGGGAATTTGTTGA
>JAGNVG010000122.1 GCA_017986605.1 Limnohabitans sp. | reverse complement strand
TGTTCACCACGGTGATGGCCACCAACATGCCGTTTGTCGGCCGAGGTTGATTCGCATTGATGCAGAGCATGGACATTGGCCTGATTGGCTTGGGGGTCATGGGTGAAAACCTGGCGCTCAATTTGGCACGCAACGGATTTGCGGTCAGCGGGTTTGACCTGGATGAGCGCAAGCAGCGCAATTTTGCGCAACGCACACAAGGTCCGCAGACGCATGTGGCCCCATCGCTGCAGGGCTTGGTCAGCAGCCTGAAACTGCCGCGCCGCATTTGGTTGATGGTGCCTGCTGGCGCTGCGGTCGATGCCCTGTTGCGCGAGTTGCGCCCATTGCTGAACCCGGGCGATGTGGTGATGGACGGCGGCAACACCTTGTACACCGACACCCAGCGTCGCATTCAGTCCTTGGACGGCACCGGCATCCACTTTGTCGGCGCTGGCGTGAGCGGTGGTGAAGAAGGTGCACTGCGGGGGCCTGCCCTCATGCCAGGTGGATCGGCACCCGCATGGCCATTGCTGAGGCCTATGCTGCAAGCCATTGCCGCCAAAACCGACGATGGTCAACCGTGCTGCGAATGGATGGGGCCAGGCGGCTCAGGTCACTTCGTGAAGATGGTGCACAACGGCATCGAATACGCCGACATGCAAACCATCTGCGAGGCCTATTGGCTGATGCACCAGCTGCTGGGCATGCCAGCGGCCGAAATCAGTGCGGTGTTCCGCACCTGGAACGAAGGCGAACTCAGCAGTTACCTGATTGGCATCACCGCCGACATCTTGGCTTACAACGACCCCGAAACCGGCGAGGCGCTGGTGGACAAGATCCTCGACACCGCTGAACAAAAAGGCACGGGCAAATGGGCCAGCCAAGTCGCACTCGACTTGGGGGTGACCGCACCCACCATCGCCAACGCCGTGTTTGCCCGCACCATGAGTGCGCTGCACGCCGAACGACAACAAGCTGCGCGAGTGCTCAGTGGTCCCGCCGCCGGTCTCACAGCTGACCGCCACGAGCTGCTGCAAAAAATCCAGCGCGCTTTGCTCGCGGCCAAGATCTGCGCTTACGCCCAAGGCTTCAGTGTGCTGCGGACGGCCGACAAGGAGCATGAGTGGCAACTGCCCATGGGCACCGTGGCCTCGGTCTGGCGGGCAGGCTGCATCATCCGCGCCAAACTGCTCGAGGACATCCGCCAGGCCCACGAACGTGACCCGGAATTGAACAACCTGTTGATGGACCCGCACTTTGCCCATGTGATGGCGCGCTGCCAGCAGGACCTGCGCGAAGTGGTGGCCCTCGGAGCCCTGCATGGCGTGGCCGTGCCCTCGTTCATGAGCGCCCTGAGCTACTACGATGCCTACCGCTCAGCCCGCCTGCCCGCCAATTTGCTGCAAGCTCAGCGCGACTACTTTGGTGCCCACACCTACCAACGTGTGGACAAGCCGGGCAAGTTCCACACCCGCTGGAGCGACTGAAGCATCCGTCTCAACGGCTGGTGCGCACCACCGCATCAGCCCGTTTGTGCAAATCCGGCAAAAGCTCCAGACCCAGACCGGGCTTGTCATTCAGGCTGATCATGCCGTTTTGGACCTGTGGCAATTCGGTCACCAGTTCCTTGTACCAGCCGGTGTAGAAAGCGCGCACACTCTCTTGAATCAAGGCATTGGGCGCGTGCAACGACAAGTGCGTGGACGCGGCCCAAACCACGGGCCCGGTGCAGTCGTGTGGGGCCACAGGCAGTTGCCAGGCGTCGGCCATGGCCGCGATCTTGCGGGCTTCGGTCAGGCCCCCGCACCAGCTGAGGTCAAGCATGGCCACACCGGCCACACCCGTTTGCAGGTAATCCTTGAAGCCCCATTTGTAGCTGAGGGTTTCGCTTGCACAGATCAGCGCCTTGCAGTCCACCGCGTACTGCTTGAGCAAGTCCAGGCTGTCCATGCGGATCGCGTCTTCGTGCCAGAAAGTGTCAAACTCCTGCAGTGCGCGTGAAATCTTTTGCGCCATGGGCAGCCGCCACAGGCTGTGGAATTCGACCATGATGTCCATCTTGTCGCCCACCGCTTTGCGGATCTTGCGGAAAGGCTCCAACGCGGCGTTCAGGTCTTGCGGACTGATGTACTGGCCATGCGATTTTTCAGCGGCCATGTCAAAGGGCCAGATCTTCATGCCGGTGATGCCTTCAGACAGCAGCGACTCGGCCACCTCGTCGGCGCGGTGCAAAAAGCCTTGCAGATCTTCGTAAGGCCCGGCGCTGTTGCCCAGACCCCAATTGCTGCTGGTCTGGTTGACGTTGCTGCGAATGTATTGGTAGCCCGCGCAGGTGTTGTACACCCGTATCTCGTCACGGCTCTTGCCACCCAAGGCGGTGTAGACCGGCATGCCCGCGGCTTTGCCAAAAATGTCCCACAGCGCGATGTCGACCGCCGAATTGCCACGCGTTTCGACACCGGACCCACGCCAGCCCAGATAGCCCGTGATATCACGCTGGCGTGACTCGATGGCCAGCGGGTCTTGGCCGATCAGTTTGGGGGCCACCCATTCATGCAGATAGGCTTCGACCGCTTGCGCACCCATGAAGGTTTCCCCCAGACCCACCAGGCCTTCATCGGTGTGCAAACGCACCCAGATGATGTTGGGAAACTCGTCCAGTCGAATGGTTTCAAGTTGGGTGATTTTCATGGGATTTCAAAAATTCAGACATTAAAAAAGCCCCACAGCTTTTGGCTGTGGGGCTGCGTCGATGGATTAACCGCCGCGTGCTTTTTTGAGTTCGTCTTGCACCACTTTGATGGCATCTGCACCAATCGAGTCTTTGTGCTTGTCATACACCGAAGCCACTTTGGCACGGATGCGGTTTTGCTCAGCCCCACTCACCTCGTTGACCTGCATGCCCTTGGTTTTCAAGGTGGCCAGTGATTTTTCGTTCAATGCACGGTTGGCCGCACGTTGCACTTTTTGACCTTCCATGGCAGCCTCACGCAGCACAGCTTGTTCCTGGGGATTGAGTTGATCCCACAGCTTTTTGCTGTAGAGAATCAGGAACGGTGTGTAGGCGTGGCGTGTCACGCTCAGGTACTTTTGAACTTCATTGAACTTGGAGGTCTCAATGGTCACAAACGGGTTTTCCTGACCGTCGATGGTTTTGGTTTCGAGCGCCGTGAACACTTCAGGGAAGGCCATGGGCACGGCATTGGTGCCCAAGGTTTTGAAGGTATCCAAGAAGATGTTGTTTTGCATGACGCGCACTTTGACGCCGTCAAAATCTTCCAGTTTGGTCACGGGTCGCTTGCTGTTGGTCAGGTTGCGGAAACCGTTTTCCCAGTAAGCCAAATTGACCAGCCCTGCAGCCTCGAGCTTGGCATTGAAGTATTTGCCTGCAGCGCCATCGAGCACCGCATCCGCTTCTTTTTCATTGGCAAACAAGAAGGGCAAATCGAACACACCCAGCTCTTTGACAATGCCCACCAGCGGTGAGCTGGAGGTGCACACCATCTCTTGCGTGCCTGCGCGCAGGGCTTGCGTGGCTTGCAAGTCACCGCCAGCCGAGCCGCCCCAGAAGGCGGTGATTTTCATCTTACCTGCCGTTTTGGCCGCCAGGATTTCCTGCATTTTTTTAACGCCAACGCCGACCGGATGGTCTTCGTTCACGCCATTGGTGAATTTGATGTTGCGGTCTGCGAACTGCGCCATGGCGCTGCTGGCCACAAGAAAAGTGCCTGCCAACAAGGTCACCAGATTTCTGCGTTTGAACATGCTTGTCTCCTCAAGATTGAACACAGGGTTAAAAAATCAACTCAACATCCACTTCATGGGCACAATGACCAATGAAGGGAAAGCGACCAGCAGTGAAAGCACCGCAAGTTGCGCCAGCAGAAACGGCATCACCCCTTTGAATGCCGTGTCCATATTGATTCGGGCTACACCGCACACCACGTTGAGCACCGTCCCAACAGGTGGCGTGATCAGGCCAATGGCATTGTTCATGATGAACATCACACCAAAATAGACTGGGTCAATGCCTGCCTGCTTGACCAGAGGCATCAGCACGGGTGTCAAAATCAACACGGTTGGCGTGAAGTCGAGCGCAGTGCCCACAACGATCACCAACACCATCAAGACCACCATCAGCAGCATCTTGTTGCCCATGAAGGGCTCCATCATCTTGGCCACTTCGGCGGGAATGTTGGCCACCGTGATCAGCCAGGCACTGACCATGGCTGCAGCCACCAAAAACATGATCACCGCCGTGGTTTTGCCGGCCGTCAAGATCAAGCCGTAAAGCTTGGACCACTGCAATTCACGGTAAACAAACGCCCCCACCAAGAAACTGTAGACCGCTGCAACGACCGCCGCCTCGGTCGGCGTGAAGACACCGAACTTCATGCCGCCAATGATGAACACAGGCAAGCCGAAAGCAAGCAAACCTTCGCGTGTAGCACGCAATTTCTCACTCAAGGACATGCGTGGCGCAGGTTGCACGTTGTCACGCTTGGCCACCCACCACCAGGCCAGACCAATGGCCACCCCCATCATCACACCCGGCACAATGCCGGCAATGAACAGCTTGGTGATCGACACGTTGGCAGCCACACCAAAAATGATGAAACCAATCGACGGTGGAATCACAGGCGCGATGATGCCACCAGCAGCAATCAGGCCCGCAGAGCGCCCCACGTCATAGCCCGCAGCGCGCATCATGGGGATCAACAGGGCGGCCAAACCAGCGGTATCGGCCACAGCCGAACCCGACAGGGAAGCCATGATGATGGCGGCCATGACCGCCACATAACCCAAACCACCACGGAAGTGCCCCACCCAAGCCATGGCCATGTTCACAATGCGGCGACTCAAGCCCCCGGCATTCATGAATTCACCGGCCAGCAAGAAAAACGGGACCGCCAACAATGGAAAGTTGTCGGCACCATCCACAAAGCGCTGCGCCAAAATTTGGCTGTCAAACGATGGAATGACACCGGTCGCGGCCATGTAAGCCATCAAAGACAAGCCACACACCAGCAGTGAATAGGCGATCGGCATGCCGATGGCCATGGCAGCCAACAGGCTCAATACAAAAATGCTGACGGTCATGCGCGGCTCCCTGCTTGTGCAGAAGGTAAGTCCACGGTGTCTTCCGACTCAATCACCACCACCAGATCTTCCTCGCGCAGTTGGCCTGTCAACAACTTGTAGAGCATCGAGAGGTTGATGAGCGACATGACCACACTCACCACATAACCAATACCGTAAACCCAAATCATGGAAATCCCCACCACGGGCGAGACATTGCTCACTTGCAACTCATGCATTTGCCAAGTGCCCATCAAAAACAGGATGTTGCAACCCAACATCAGCGATTCGCTCAGAAAAAAGCACACTTGCTTTCCAAGCAGCGGCAGGCGGCGAACCAAACTGTCTACACCCAAATGTCCTTTTTCTCGCATCGCCACCATCGCGCCGATGTAAGTCAGCCAAATGAAGCAATAGCGTGACATCTCGTCGGAAATATCTATTCCCGAATTGAAGCCATACCGCAAAACCACATTGCCAAAAACCATGACCACCATGGCCACAAGGCATGCCACCACCAGGAACTCCAGCAGTTTGAAAAACAGATCGATGGCTTTGCTCATCCCTTACTCACTTTCAGTTTTCTTTAAGCGTGTCGGCGAGCCAGCCACACGGGGTATTTTTCGGCGACTGCACAAGACCTGCTCAATGTCTTCATTGGCCCCATTGA
Source organism: Limnohabitans sp. (assembly GCA_017986605.1). GTDB lineage: Bacteria > Pseudomonadota > Gammaproteobacteria > Burkholderiales > Burkholderiaceae_C > Limnohabitans_A. The sequence continues at coordinate 914 of JAGNVG010000122.1, read as the reverse complement.
TCAAGACCATCAAAGCACGCTCCGCCTTCGCGGGTGAATGGGCAATCACGGCATCCAACACGGCCCGGTGCAAGGGCAGGGAGCTGCGAGGGCCGTCTTTGATTCGGGTTGAAATTTCAAAGCTGGTGCGCAGCAAAGCACTGAGGGCCTTGCCCATCTGAACCAACATGCGGTTGTGCGACGCCTGCAGCAGGCCTTGGTGAAATTTCAAATCGTGAACCACATAGTCCCCGCCCTGCTCGATTGCATTTTTCATACCTTGATACGCCGCTTCAATTTCAGCGATATCCGAAGCTGTGGCTTTCTCCGCGGCCATCCGTACCGCCGCAGGCTCCACCACCAAACGCAACTCCTGAAGATCCCGAAGAAACTCAGGGGTCAATCCGGCTTGAGCCTGCCAAGTGATGACATCAGGATCAAACCAGTTCCACTGGTCATCGGTCAATACCCGTGTACCCACCTTGGGGCCCGTAAAAATCAAACCCTTGGCCACGAGTGATTTGATCGCTTCGCGCACCACCGTGCGGCTCACACCCAGTTCTTCACAAAGAACCGGCTCAGGTGGAAGGCTGGCGCCCACGGCGTAACGACCAGACAGAATGGCCTGACCGAGTATGTCCAGCGTATGACCGTGTACGTTTTTAACCATATAAAGAGACCATTGCGGTCAATCATATGATGAATGAATGTGCTGCAAGCACTAAGGAAAACCCTGAATCTGTCCGCTACGCGTCAAGGGTTTTTACCCGTGTCACCCGGTTTACATGGGCATCCCATTTTTTCTATCATCATATGATTGAATTCTTAACCGCTACACCTCAGAACACCATGTCTTCCTCCCGCAAAAAACCCGAAGAGCTCCGCAGTCAGCAATGGTTTGGTCGTCAAGACCGCGATGGCTTTGCCTACCGCAG
>JAGNVG010000121.1 GCA_017986605.1 Limnohabitans sp. | reverse complement strand
TTCAGCGGTAACGCAGCTTCATCACCAAAATCATCAGCGCCAGGCTGGTGGTGATGGCGTTGGCGATGATGATGGGCCAGGCCATCAACAAAATGCCGTAGGCCAGCCACAAGGCCACGCCCACGGTGAACAGGCTGTACATGCCCAGCGAAATGCCGCTCACATCACGTGTCCGGAAGGTTTGCCACGCTTGCGGGATGAAACTCGCCGTGGTCAAAAATGCGGCCAAGGAGCCGATCCAGTCAATCAAGGTCATGGGCTGATTGTCACCGGGCTTTGGCGGCAGCACGCGTGTTAGCTGTGTTGTTCGTGTCACGTACCGTCCATTCGAGTAGCGCGTCCAGCGCTGGCCGTGCCTGGCTGGCATTGGGGTGGTTCACGATGCCGACCACGCTGTAGCGCTGACCACTTTGCCCTTGGACATAGCCTGCGACCGAGGACACATCGCGCAGTGAACCTGTTTTGAGCCAAGCCTGCCCCATCAGCGAGGAGCCCGGCAGTCGCTCGCGCAGGCGTTGGGCGGTGCCATCCACGCCCGCTATTGAAAGTGAAGCCTGGAACACCTGTGCATGTGGACTGGCGCTGGCTGCATGCAACAAGGCGGTCAGTCCTTGACCGGTGCTGCGCTCTTCGCGTGACAGGCCTGATCCGTTGTCCAGAATCGGCGCTGGCAGACCGGGAAAGTTGTCACGCCACCATCGTGTCACTCTCAGGCGTGAGGCTTCGAATCGCCCTGGCGAACCCAGTTCGCTCGACAAGGTGAGAAACAACTGCTGCGCCATCACGTTGTTGGAGAACTTGTTGATGTCGGCAATGATGTCGTTCAGCGGCAAAGAAGGGGCTTCTAGCAAGAGCTTGGCCTGGGGGGGCAAGGTCCCGTAGCGCACTTGCCCACCGAGGCGACCACCCGCTTCTTGCCACAGCGCCTGGATGACCTTGGGGGCATACAGCTCCGGTGCAGGGTAGGCCACAGGCCAAGGGCGTTCGCCGCAACTGGCGGGGTAACTCCCGGCAAAGCGCACAGTCGAGACTTGGCTGAAGTCGGCGCGCAACTGACTGCGCCAGTCGTTGCAGGGGCCACCCGCCAAGGGCAACTCGGTGGGAGCTTCAAAGCCCGCCAGCGGTGGCTCGTAACGCACACGGGCCTTGCCTGTCGCGGGGTCAGGTCGGAATGTATAGACCACCGCCTTGAAATTGAGGAGCAAGCCATCAGGGCTGACGTTGTAGGGGCGCAGGGGTTCGTCGTCGAACGGTTCACTGCGTTGCGTCACGTCGAACACGTTGCGGTCCAGCACGATGTCGCCGCGGACCTCGCGCACACCTGCGGCCTGCAATTGGCTCATCAGGGCCTGTAAGCGCTCAAGAACCAATTTGGGGTCACCGCTGCCGCGCAGTATCAAGTTGCCCTGTAACACCCCGGCTTGAATGGGGCCGTCGGCATACACCCGGTTACGCCAAACGTGCTCAGGCCCCAACAATGACAAGCCCGCATAGGTGGTGACCAGTTTCATCACCGATGCCGGGTTGCGGGGTTCCTCGGCCAGGTGGTTCAGTCCTCTGGACGGCACCGCTGCCGCTGCATTGGGCAAGGCGCTGACCACTGCGGTGAACGCAGAAGGCGGTACCTGTGCTTTGCGCAATGCTTGCAGCACCGGCGCGGGCAAGGTGTCCGCGTGTAAACGGGGTGAGGCGGCTGCTTGTGCTTGGCAAGCAAAAACCAGCATCGACCACAAGACGAATCGGCTGGCAGTATTCAGAAGCTTAGGGCGAGCGAGCGTGTGGATCGACATCATCCTTTGAGTCTAATGGCCCGGATGGCTGGCGTGGGGGCCGTATGATTCGGTTCATGCGATTTTCTTCAAAAACCGTGGGCTTAGCCTCGGCCATCATCACGGTGCTGATCTGGACCGGTTTCATCGTCATTGCGCGTGCGTCGGCCTCGCGTGGTTTGCTGCCGCTGGACATTGCGCTGGCCCGCATCGTCGGGGCCAGTTGCGTGCTCTTGCCCTGGGCTTGGTGGCTCATGCGCCCGGCCCGCGAACGCGGTGAGCGCGTGGGCTCTTTGTGGGGCTTGTCGCCTTTGCCGCTCGCCCCCACTGTGCAGGCGGGAATACTGGGGGGCTTGTTGTATGCGCTGCTGGCCTATTCCGGTTTCTTTTACGCACCGGCCGCACACGCCTCGGTGTTGATGCCCGGCAGCTTGCCTTTGTGGACCACTTTGTTGGCCTGGTGGGTCTTGCGGGAAAAGGTCTCCTCTTCGCGTGCCGTGGGTTTGGGCTTGATTGTGCTGGGCGATCTGCTGGTGGGTGGTGTCAGCCTGCTCAAGGCTTTTGATGGCGGTGAGGTCTGGAAGGGTGATTTGCTGTTCATGACCGCTGCATGTTGCTGGGCGGGTTACAGCGTCACGGCGCGCCGTCATGGTCTGGACGCCGTGCGCGCCACCATGGCCATCACGGCTTTGGCCTTTGTGGGTTTTGTGCCCTTGTACCTGGCGCTCATCGTTGCGGGTGTGTTGCCCACCCACCTGCATCAAGCACCTTGGACGGAGTTTTTGTTTCAAGCCGCCTTTCAAGGCGGCGGCTCGGTGGTGATTTCAGGCATCACCTTCACGCAAATGGTGCGCCACTTTGGCCCAGTCCGCTCCACCATGATCACGGCGCTGGTGCCGGGCCTCTCGGCCATGGGGGCGGTTTGGTTTCTGGGTGAGCCCATGCATTGGAATTTGCTGGCCGGGCTCGCGCTGGTGACCGGCGGAATTTTGTTTGGCGTGCGGCAGGCCCGGCCTGCTGTGGCTGCGGGGGGCGTTAAGCCATGAGTGAGCACAAGGCGCGTGGACACCACTGGCTGGCGTTTGACACCAGCACCGATGTGCTGTCATTGGCTGTGGCCCGAGGCGAACAGATCTGGACGCAAACCCTGCCAGGAGGCCCTCAGGCTTCGAGTGGATTGATCCCGGCGGTCATGGCCATGCTGGGTGAGGCGGGCCTGACATTGGCTGAACTCGATGCCATCGTGCTCGGTCGGGGGCCGGGCTCGTTCACGGGTTTGCGCACCGCTTGTGCGGTGGCGCAAGGCCTGGCCTTTGGGGTCAATGTGCCCGTGCTGCCTGTCGACACTTTGTTGGCGGTGGCTGAAGAGGCCCGCTATCAGCGCATGCAGGCGGGCCATGCCGACGCTGATGTGACCGTGCTGGCCTTGCTGGACGCGCGCATGGACGAGGTCTACAGCGCAGCGTACCAATGGCAGTGGTCCAACCAACGCTGGGCTGTGGCCAGCGATTGCCGCGTAGGTGCGCCAGAAGCCTTGGTGTGGTCGGGTGGCACGGCTTTGCTTGCGGGCAATGTGTTTGAAGCATATGGCCCTCGGCTGAACTTGGACGGTGAACGTTACAAGGCCTTGCCCACGGCCCAAGCATTGCTGCGCTTGGCGCCGTCCTTGTGGGCTCAAGGCCTGGCCGTGCCGGCCGATCAGGCCATACCGCTGTACATTCGCGACAAGGTGGCCAACACCACCGCCGAGCGTGAGGCCATGAAAACCCAGGCGGTGGACGCCAAGGCGGCGGCCCAAGCTTGACAGGTGTAGCTATGCCATCGGATCAAAAATCAGCGACCATCCAGCCCTCTGAGGCCATGCGCAATGCCGCCACTTTGCGCACCATGACACCAGAGGACCTCGATGCTGTCATGGCCATCGAGCAGGCCGTTTACAGCCACCCTTGGTCACGAGGCAATTTCCGAGACTCCCTTAATCCGCTGTTCGATGCCCACTGTCTGTGGCTCGACGGTGAGTTGTTGGGGTACTTTCTCGCCATGCATGGCGTAGAAGAAATGCATTTGCTCAACATCACCGTGGCCCCATCGCGCCAGGGCCAAGGCTGGGGGCACATGATGCTCGACGCCTTGTCGCTGCTCTCGCGCAGCCAGGGCGCGCAATGGTTGTGGCTGGAGGTGCGCCAGAGCAACGAGCGCGCCTTACAGGTGTACGAGCGCTACGGTTTTCGCCAGGTCAGCATCCGCAAGGATTACTATCCAGCAGGCCGCCAGCAGCGAGAGCATGCGGTGGTGATGAGTTTGAAACTGTGAGCCCCGACATGAGCGACCCCACCCGATTTGACCTGGACGACCGCCAACGCGCCATGCTGGCCGAAATGGGCGTGCGCGTGTGGTGGCCACAACGTGCAGACGATGCGGCATCCGTTGCCCCCGTGCAGGCGGGGGCCGCGCTTGAACCTGTGGCACCCCATGTTGCGCCCCTCGTCTCTGGCGCCATTGCACCTGAAACGCCACCCGAAATGGCCTCGCGTCCCGTCACCGTGGCACCCACCACCACGCGCCCAGCTCCTGTAGCCCCGACACAGCCTGCGGTGATCGTGGCAGGCAAGCCATTGGCTGAGGGTGTGGACCGCATGGACTGGCCGGCCCTGCAAAGCACCGCAGCAGCTTGTCAGGCCTGCGATTTGTGCGGACAGCGTAAGCAGTCGGTCTTTGGTGCGGGCGATGTGCAAGCCGACTGGATGGTCATTGGGGATCCGCCGGGAGAAGAGGAAGACCAACAAGGCGAACCTTTTGTCGGTCAGGCCGGACAGTTGCTCGATAACATGCTCAAAGCGGTAGGCTTGGCTCGCAAGGCGCAAGGTGCGGGCGGGGTTTACATCACCAGCGCCGTCAAGTGTCGACCACCAGGGCGCAACCCGACGCCACAAGAACTGAGCACCTGTGCGCCTTATCTGGCACGCCAAGTGGCGCTGGTCCAACCCAAGGTCATCGTGGTCATGGGGCGCTTTGCTGTGCAATCGGTGTTGCAGACCTCAGAGCCTCTGGGCAAGTTGCGTGGGCAATTGCACACCTACCAAGGCGTGCCGGTTGTAGCGACCTACCACCCCAGCAGTTTGCTGCGCACCCCGGCCGACAAAGCCAAAGCTTGGGTCGATCTCTTGCTGGCCCTCAAGACCACTCAGCGCTGACGGGCCCTTGGCCCACTTTGACTCACCGTGGCCAGTCAAGTCGTGCTGCGTTGTGGCCAAAGCACGGCCGCGATCGACAGCATCATCAAACCCACAGCGGCCCAATCCTGCCAGTGCAGCACCTCGCCCAACCACAGCGCGCCGCTGAAAACCCCCAGCACCGGGATCAGCATCACGCTCAAGGTGGAGGCCACAGGCGGCAGGCTGCGCGCCAGGTAAAACCAGGCGGCGTGGGCAAAGCCAAACACCAGCAGCGCATTGAAGCCAATGGCAAACCAGTTGCTGCTCGAGGGCGTCACCCACTGGCTGCGCTCAAACACGAAGGCCAACACGGTGATCACGCCGGCCGTCATGAACGTCATCCAGAACGAAATTGCGAGCGTGGGCACCGGCAAGGTGGTGCGCCGCAGCAGCTGCGTGCCCAGCGCCCAAGTGCTGGCTGCGGCCAGGGCCAGCAGCACGCCCGCAGGCCTGCCGCTCAGATTGGCCATCTCATGCCAAAGCAACAGCACCACGCCCAATGACGCAGCAGTCACCCCGCCCCAAGCCCTTTTGGCCAGCTGATCGCCAAACACCAGGGCCCCCAGAACGGCAGAAAAAATCGGCATGGTGTAACCCAATATGGCCGAGCGCCCGCTCGAGAGCGATTGCACCGCAATGATGATCAGTGCATGCCAGATGAACATGTTGAACACCGCCAGCACCAGCAGCTCGCGCCAGTGTCGGCGTTCAATGCGAAAGGGCACCTTCATCGCCCATAAAGCCAGCCCCAGCACCGGGGTGCCCAGCCATAGGCACAGCATGCGAAAAGTCAACGGCGGGAAACCCGTCACGCCGATCTTCATGACGGGCCAGTTGATGCCCCAGACGATGGTGAGCAAGACCAGAACAGTCCATTGGCGTGTTGAAAGCTTGTGCATGGCGGTGATCTTAGCCCGAGCCTTTAAAATCAAGGCATGACCTTCCTCGATATGTTGCGCACCGCCGAGCGCCAAAACGGCTCCATGCTTTGTGTGGGCCTGGACCCTGAGCCCACCAAATTCCCTGCGGGCATGAAGGGCGATGCCAACAAAATTTACGACTTTTGCGCCGCCATCGTCGACGCTACGGCCGATCTGGTCAGCAGCTTCAAACCCCAAATTGCCTACTTTGCCGCGCACCGCGCCGAAGGCCAGCTCGAACGCCTGATGGAACACATGCGCCGCGTCGCGCCCCATGTGCCGATCATTTTGGACGCCAAACGTGGCGACATCGGCTCGACTGCCGAGCAATACGCCATCGAAGCCTTTGAGCGCTACGGCGCCGACGCCGTGACCCTCTCGCCCTTCATGGGTTGGGACTCGGTGGCCCCCTACCTCCAATACGAAGGCAAAGGCGCGTTCTTGCTGTGCCGCACCTCCAACCCCGGCGGTGACGACCTTCAAAACCAGCGCCTGGCCTCGGTGGACGGTGAGCCGCGTGTGTACGAACACATCGCGGGTCTGGCTCAAGGCCCCTGGAATTTGAATGGCCAGCTGGGCCTGGTGGTGGGGGCGACTTACCCCACCGAAATCGAGCGCGTGCGCGAGCTGGCCCCCACGTTGCCATTGCTCATCCCCGGTGTGGGCGCACAAGGCGGCGACGCTGTGGCCACCGTCAAGGCCGGCTGGCGTGCGAATGCCGACGGCTCCAGCGCAGGCTCGATCATCGTCAA
>JAGNVG010000018.1 GCA_017986605.1 Limnohabitans sp. | reverse complement strand
CCCCTTCGAGCAGCGACAGGTGCACGTCCACGCGGTGGATCACGGCATAGGGGTTGCCAAAGCGCTTGCGGAAGGCTTCGCCGGTTTCGATCTTGCCGACCTGCGACTCGTCGAGCGCGTCGTGCATCACCATGTAATCGGTGTAGACGGCGCGGCCACGGGCCTTGTCGCCCACGCCCAAAGCGTCAAATGCGTGGAAAGCGTTGGGGCCGAGCTGGATGCCTGCACCGATCTCGCCGATCTCGGGCGCTTGCTCCAGCACGGTGACCTGAAAGCCCTGGCGCACCAGGGCGAGCGCGGCGGCCAGACCGCCAATGCCACCGCCTGCGACGATGACGGGAAGTTGAGAAGGCGCAGTGCTCATGGAGACTCCAACAAGTTGACAGTGAAGAAAGTGGTGAGATTATATGTATGCATATCAATTTCACAAAAACCTGTTAATCCCATCATTTTCTAAGTGAAAACCCTTAATTGGATGGCGTGACCAAAGGCCGGGCCACCGCTTCCAGCTGCTGGCGCAGCCATTGGTGGGCCGGGTCTTGCTGGTGGCGCTGGTGCCAGATCATGTACATCGGCATGTCGGGGCAAGGCACGGGCACCGGGGCGCTGGCCAGATCGCGCATCAGGTGGTTTTGAAGCAAGCCGGGTACGGTGGCCAACCATGGCGTGCCCGCAATGAACGAGGGCAGCCCCGAAAAGCCCGGCACCTGCACCGCAAAGCGCCGCACCACGCCACGTGAAAGCAGCAAAGCGTCCAGATCGAGCGGGCGCTGGGGCGTATAGACCACGGTGACGTGTTCGGCGGCCAAATAGTCCTCCGCCGTGGTCGGGGCGCTGCGCACGGCCGGGTCGTAAAACACGCGGTAGCGGTCGGCAAACAGACGCTTTTGCAGGATGTCCGCCCCCTCGGGCGGGCGCGGGCTGATGATGAGCTGGCAGTGTTGCTGGCGCAGCATCTCGGGCGTGGGCACGTCCGAGGGGATCACGCGCAGGCTCACACTGGGCGCTGTTTCACGCAGGCGCTGCATCAGGGCGGGCAGCAGCGCGTCGCGCTGGAAATCGTTGGCCGCGATCGTCACGGTACCGCGCCATTGGGCGGGGTTGAAATTTTCCGAACGCGCAAAGCGCTCCAGCTCTTCCAGCAGCGTGCGGGCCCTCTCGGCCAGCGCCTCGGCCCGGGCGGTGGCGACGATGCCCCGCCCGGACTTGGCAAACAGCACGTCACCGGTGATGCCGCGCAGCTTGTCCAGCAGGTGGCTCACGGCCGACTGCGTCACGCCCAAGCGCTGGGCGGCGGCCGTGATCGAGCCGGTGTCCACCACCGTCACCAGCAGGCGCAGCAGTTTGGCATCCAGATCCAACCAATCGAAATTGTTCATGGGTTATATGAGTATTCATCTGTTTATTTATAGGGATGGTATCCCGATACTTCCAACCAGTCACCGCTTTTTGGAGAAACTCAGATGACCCAACCCACCCGCCAGATCGAAGGCACCACGCCGTTTGACGGCGACATGGCCCGCAAAGGCTATGCCCTCAACAAAATGTGTTTCTCGTTCAACTCGGCCGAAAACCGCGCCGCGTTCAAGAACGACGAAGAGGCCTACATGACCCAATACGGGCTGACCGAACCGCAAAAAGCCGCGATCCGCTCGCGTCAGGTGCTTGACTTGATTGCCGCAGGCGGCAACGCCTATTACTTGGCCAAGTTCGCGGGCATTTTCGGCCTCGACATGCAAGACATCGGTGCCCAGCAGACGGGCATGACCAAGGACGAATTCAAGGCCAAGCTCAAAGCTTACGCCTGAAGGATAAGGAATATGCAGGTCGGCGGCTTCAGTCCCGACCTGCAACGCGAGATTGAAAGGACAAAACCATGGCTCAACTCATCGGCGGACTCGCCACTTCCCACATTCCCGCCATCGGCAATGCGATCCACAAAGGTCTGCAAAACGATCCCTACTGGGCTCCGTTTTTTGCCGGTTACCCGCCCGTGCAACAGTGGTTGGGTGCGCAAAAGCCCGACGTGGTCGTCATGTTCTACAACGACCACGGCCTGAACTTCTTCCTCGACAAGATGCCCACTTTTGCCGTGGGCGCTGCGGCCCAGTACAACAACGCCGACGAAGGCTGGGGCATCCCGACGCTGCCACCGTTCAAGGGTGAAGTCGATCTGTCGTGGCAGATCATCAACACCTTGGTGGGCCAGGACTTTGACATCGTGACCTGCCAGGACATGCTGGTGGACCACGCCTGCACCTTGCCGCTCAAACTCTTCTGGCCCGAGGGCGAAGCGCCCGTGACCATCGTACCGATCAACATCAACACGGTGCAATTTCCGCTGCCGTCGGCCAAGCGCGTGTACGCCCTAGGCAAGGCCGTGGGCGAAGCGATTGCGGCTTGGGACAGCAGCAAAAAAGTGGTGGTCTGCGCCTCTGGGGGCCTGAGCCACCAGCTCGACGGCGAGCGCGCCGGTTTCATCAACAAGGCGTTTGACCTGCAGTTCATGGACAGCCTGGTGAGCAACCCCGAATGGGCCACCCAGTTCAGCACGCTGGACTTGGTGGAAAAAACCGGCACGCAAGGCGTGGAACTGCTGATGTGGCTGGCCATGCGCGCCGCTTTGTCGACCGCTGGCCCAAGCGTCAAGGAAGTGCACCGCAATTACCACATCCCGATTTCCAACACGGGCACAGGCTTGATGGCGTTCGAGGTGGCTTGACGATGACCCGCTCTCTTTTTCTGTGATTTGATCTGTCACCCCGGGCGAAGACGCCAAGTTATTACCCCGGGCGAAGTCCTTGAGTTGTCACCCTGGGCGAAGACCCGGGGTCCAAGGCTTCGTTGCAGGTGTAGATCCCGCATCAAGTGCGGGATGACATTGGGGTCGCGGTGATGTTGTTGGGCTCGGCGCGGGTTGTGGCGGCGTGTCATGGGCTCGGCGTGTTGTGGGGGCAGCGTGTCTTGCGGCGGAGCATCGGGGAAATCCCTTGTCAGTTCTTGGGCGCAGGCTGGCACAAAGCGCATAGAATTAACCGACCGCTCGGTTGGTTAATTCTGATGGCCGAGCTTTGTTCTTTTCAGAAAGCACTTTTCCATGTCCCAAGTCCTGCAAAGTTTCATCGGCGGCCAATGGATCGGCCAACAAGGCGCACAAAACCTGCGCAGCGCCATCAACGGTGCCACGGTATTCCAAACCCATGCCGAGGCCGTCGATTTTGGTGACGCGGTGCACTACGCCCGCACCGTGGGCCTGCCCAATTTGCTCAAGCTGGATTTTCAAGAACGCGCCCAGCGCCTGAAGGCCCTGGCCAAATACTTGGGAGAGCACAAAGAGCAGCTCTACGCCATCTCGGCCCACACCGGTGCCACGCGCGCTGACAGCTGGGTGGACATCGAAGGCGGCGCGGGCACGCTGTTTGCCTATTCGGGCATGGGCAGCAACGAGCTGCCCAGTGGCAATCTGATCCACGAAGGCCCGGCATTTCCTTTGGGTAAAAAAGGCGGCTTTGCGGGCACACACATCCTGGTGCCACGCGGCGGCATCGCGGTGCACATCAACGCCTTCAATTTCCCCATCTGGGGCCTCTTGGAAAAGTTCGCGCCCAGTTTCTTGGCCGGCATGCCTTGCATCGGCAAACCCGCTTCATCCACCAGCTACCTGACCGAAGCCATGGTGCGCTTGGTCGAGCAATCGGGCATCTTGCCTGCCGGTTCGCTCCAGCTGGTGATCGGCTCCACCGGTGACCTGCTGGACCGCCTGAACGGCCAAGACGTGGTGACGTTTACCGGCTCGGCCGACACGGCTGCCATGCTGCGCGTGCACCCCAACGTGGTCAAACACAGCATTCCCTTCAATGCCGAAGCCGACTCGCTCAACTGCGCCATCCTCGCGCCCGATGTGTCGCCTGACGACGAAGAGTTCGATTTGTTCGTGAAAGAAGTCGCCCGCGAGATGACCGTCAAGGCGGGGCAGAAGTGCACCGCGATTCGCCGCGCCATCGTGCCGCGTCAGCACCTGGATGCGGTGGCTGAAAAGCTCAAGGCCCGTTTGGCCAAAGTGGTGGTGGGTGATCCATCGGTCGAGGGCGTGAAGATGGGGGCGTTGGCCTCGCATGCGCAACAAGCCGACGTGGCCGAGCGCGTGGCCCTGCTGCGCCAAAGCGCCGAGCTGGTGTTTGGCGGTGGTGCCGATTTCAGCCCCGTGGGGCAGGGCGTGGAGGGCGGTGCCTTCTTCCAGCCCACGTTGCTGCTGTGCCAAAAACCCTTGCACACCGACAGCGTGCACGACGTGGAAGCCTTTGGCCCCGTGAGCACGCTCATGCCTTACGACGGCATCGACGAAGCCCTGCAACTGGCCGCACGCGGTCAGGGCAGTTTGGTCGGCACGCTGGTCACAAAAGACCCGCAAATTGCGGCACGCATCATCCCGGTGGCCGCAGCCTTGCATGGTCGCCTGCACATCCTCGACCGCGAATCGGCTGTGGAATCGACCGGCCACGGCTCGCCACTGCCTCCGCTCAAACATGGCGGCCCCGGCCGCGCAGGCGGCGGTGAAGAGCTCGGTGGCATCCGTGCCGTCAAGCACCTGATGCAGCGCACTGCTTTGCAAGGCTCACCCACCATGATCGCTGCCGTCACAGGCGAGTACATGCGCGGTGCCAAGCTGATTGAGACCGAAGTCCACCCCTTCCGCCGTTACTTTGAAGAGCTGCAGATTGGCGAGAGCTTGCTCACCCACCGCCGCACCGTGGGCGAGGCCGACATCGTGGCCTTTGGTGGTTTGTCGGGCGACTATTTCTATATGCACTTCGACGAGATCGCCGCCAAGGATTCGCCGTTTGGCAAGCGCATCGCCCACGGCTACTTTGTGCTCTCGGCCGCTGCGGGCCTGTTCGTTTCGCCTGCGCCAGGCCCGGTGTTGGCCAACTACGGTCTGGATACCCTGCGCTTCGTCAAGCCCGTGGGCATTGGCGACACCATCCAGGCCCGACTGACGGCCAAGCGCAAGATCGACCGCAACAAGAAAGATGCCAACGGCGTGGGTCAGGGCGTGGTCGCGTGGGATGTGGAAGTGACCAACCAATTGGGCGAGTTGGTGGCCAGTTATGACATCTTGACGCTGGTGGCCAAGAAGGGCTGAACGGGCTTGGCACTGCATTCTTGGGGCATCGGCCCCGAGGGGGTGCCATGAGCAGAGTGGGCGCTTGGCCTACAGCTTGGGCCATGCTGCGTCCGTTGCGGTGAAAATGACCGCATGAACTTCTACGACCAACACGTTCTGCCCTACCTCATCGACTTCGCCTGCGGTCTGCCCATGGTGCAGGCGCAGCGCCGCCAGTTGGTGCCACAGGCGCAGGGCAGGGTGTTGGAGATTGGCATGGGCACAGGCCGTAATCTGGCGTTTTACGACCGCAGCCGCGTCACACGCTTGGTGGGTGTGGACCCGGCCATGCAGATGCACCGCCTAGCCCAAAAGCGCAGCCAAAAGGCAGGCATCGCAGTCGAGCTGATGGGCCTGTCGGCCGAGCAACTGCCCACGGCCGATGCCAGCTTTGATACGGTGGTCTGCACCTACACCCTGTGCAGTATTCCGGATGCGCTGCAGGCCTTGCGCGAGATGCGCCGGGTGCTGGTGCCGAGTGGCCAGCTCTTGTTTTGTGAACATGGCCGTGCCCCGGATGCGGGTGTGCGCCGCTGGCAAGAGCGCTTACAACCGCTCTGGGGGCCTTTGGCCGGAGGTTGTCAGCTAGGGCGTGACATACCCGCCTTGCTGCAAGAAGCCGGGTTTGTCGCCCAAACGCAATCGGCTTACCTGGCGGGTCCGAGACCCATGACGTTTCACTACTGGGGTCAGGCCCAAGCGGCTTGACGCATTAGCCATTCGGCGGCCATCGCGATTTTGACTTTGAGCAGGGTTTGTACGGGTTTCTGAAGATCCTAAGATTGTTAACAATCTGAATGTCATTCGATGAGTTCAAACATGCAAAAAATCTATTCTGAAGTCAGCGGCAGCATCTGGAAGGTCGAAGTGGTGGCGGGGCAAACCGTCGCGGCGGGTGATGTTTTGATGATTGTCGAGTCCATGAAAATGGAAATTCCGGTGGAGTCGCCGAGTGCCGGAACTGTTCGCGACTTGTTGGTGGCCGAGGGCGAGGCGGTGCAAGACGGGCAGTGGCTGCTGTCCTTGGATTGAGGGCGTTGTGATGAATACCCACGATTTGCCCCCAGAGTTATTGCGTGACTTGGAGGGTGCGGTGGCGTTTCGCCTCTTTGCCGACCAAGACGAGCCGACCCTGACGGTTTCAGAACAAATTGCATCCCGCGTGGGTGAACGCATCCTCAGCGGGCAGTTGGCCCCGGGGGCGCGCATCGGCGAGCAGGAGTTGGCCGACGAATTCAAAGTCAGCCGGGGCCCGGTGCGTGAGGCCCTGCGCATTTTGGAGCGTGAGGGCTTGGCCACTTTGCTGGCGCGTCGCGGTGCGATCGTGACCGACCTGAGTGCGCAGGAGTTGTCCGAGTTGCTGGACATCCGCGCTGGCTTGTTTGAGGTGGCGGTGCGCAAGCTCATGGCCCAACCCAGTGCCCAACTTTTACCCCTGATGCGGGCAGGCACCGAACGCCTGCAAACCTTGGCTGGGCAAGATGGCGCGGGCGAGCTGTACGCCCAAACCACCTACCGGCTGCTGATTTTGGTGGCCCGCCTGACCGGCAACCGCCGTTTACAGCGCATGCTGACCTCGATTTCTTTGCAGACGCTGCGCTACAGCAAATTGGGCTTGTCTTCGGTGGCGCGACGCCAGCGCTCGGTGTCGCTTTGGCAGCAAGCCATTGTGGCCTTGGAGGCTGGTGATGCCGATCGTGTGGTGCAGCTGACCCGTCAGCGCATTGAAGAGTCTGCCCAAGAAGCGGTGCAGCAATTGGACCTGAAGGGCAAACCATGAACACCAAGTCGAACACCGACCAGAACGCAAGCCCGCAGCGCCAAGGCCCGCTGACCGATCTCAAGGTGATCGAGGTGTGCAGCACGATTGCCGGGCCGGCCTGCGCTCGTTTGTTGGCCGACTTCGGTGCCGACGTGATCAAGATCGAGCCGCCCGATGGTGACCCGGTGCGGCAAATGGGGCAGCATGTGGGTGACGTGTCTTTGTATGCAGCTTCCATCTTGCGCAACAAGCGCTCGATTGCCCTGGACCTCAAGTCCGAGCAGGGACGGGCCTTGGCTTTTGAGCTGATGGTGCAGGCCGACATCGTGGTGGAAAACAACCGCCCGGGGGTGATGGAGCGCCTGGGCTTGGGTTATGAGGCCTTGTCGGCACGCAACCCCGGTTTGGTGATGGTGCGCATCAGCGGGTTTGGTCAAGACGGCCCCTATGCCGAACGCCCCGGCTATGGGGCGATTTGTGAAGCCGTGGGGGGCGTGCGCCACATGACGGGCGATCCTGACCGGCCCCCAGCTCGGGTGGCTTTGGCCACCACCGATTATTTGTCTTCGGTCTATGCCGCGTTCGGGGCCATGGCGGCCATTCATTCGCGCGCTCAGACGGGCCAAGGGCAGGTGGTGGATGTGGCGTTGTACGAGGCCGCGTTCACCCAGATGGAGCCAGTGGTGCCCGCACACGACAAGCTGGGCGTGGTGCCCATGCGGGAGGGCTCGAACCTGCCTTCTATGGCCCCCAACAGCTCTTATCCCACCCGTGATGGGGCTTGGGTGCTGATCGCCGCCAACAGCCAACCGATCTGGAAACGGCTGGTGGTCCTGATGCAACAACCCGAGTTGCTGACGGACCCGCGTTTCGAGACGATCCAGGCGCGTGGCCTGCCCGAGCACATGCGTGCCATCGACGCCATCGTCTCCGACTGGAGCCGTGGCCATGAGGCGGCTCAGCTTTTGGCTTTGCTGCACAAAGCCCAGGTGCCCAGCACCTTGGTTTACACCATCGCCGACATCTTCAAAGATCCGCATTTCCAGGCGCGTCAGATGCTGCAGCAGGTGCCCCACGCGCAGCTGGGCCACACCACCCAAGCCGGGGTCGTGCCCAGGCTGTCAGCCACACCGGGCGGCATTTACCGCAGCGGCCCCAACTTGGGCGCAGACAGTTTTGATGTGCTGCAGCGCGATCTTCAACTCAGCCCTGAACGTGTACAGGCCTTGGTGGCCAGTGGTGCGGTGGTGCTGCCTTCTTCATCTGTCTGAAAGGAAACCGTCATGCAAGCTCACATCAACCGCCGTCAATCGCTCGGCCTGATCGCAGGCGCTAGCCTGGCCCCCATGGGTTGGGAGGCGCTGGCGCAAGACAGCAGCTGGAAACCCACAGAGATGATCCGCTATGTGATTGGCGTGGCTCCGGGCGGCTCGGTCGATTTGTATGCACGTGGCATCAAGCAAATGCTGGAGTCGCAGCAGCGGGTACATGGCCAAACTGTGTTGGCCGAGAACAAACCTGGCGCGGCGGGTTTGCTGAGTTTGCAGCAATTGCAGCGCAACCGGGGCAATGCGCACCACCTGGGCACCTTCCACACGGGCAGCATTGCGGGGCAAGCCACGGGCATGCTCAAGGCCGACATGCGCGAATTTGTGCCCGTGGCCATGATGGTGGAAGAAACCTCGCTGGTGGCCGTGCGGGCCGACAGCCCGCTGCGCAATGTGCAAGACCTCGTGGCACGTTTGCAGCGGGATGTGTCCTCGGTCAGCTTTGCGGTGGCCCCTGTGCGGGGCCTGAACACGCATTTGGCGATTGCCAAACCCCTCAAAGTCGCGGGGCTGGCGGTGGACAAACTCACGGTGGTGCCTTTCCGCTCTTCGGGGGATTCCATGGTGGCCTTGCTGGGGGGCAATGTGGATGTGGTGTCCGCCACCGGCCCCACCGTCATGCCGCAGGTGCAAGCTGGCAAGGTGCGTGTGTTGGCCAGTGCTTCGCCGCAACGCGGCACGGGCTTGATGGCTGCCGTGCCCACTTGGCGTGAGCAGGGCGTGGCGGCCGACTACATCAGCTACAACGGCGTTTTGTTGCCCGGTGGTGTGGACGCTGAACAAATCCGGTTTTGGGAAAACGCCTTGCGCCAAGTGGCCGAGTCGGCTGCCTGGCAAGCCATGGTCGAAAAATCGGGCAACCGCCCCATGTTCAAAGGCTATGTGGATTCACACCGTTACCTGGAAGCCGAGTTGTCTGAAACGCGCGCCTTGGTCACCGCCTTGGGCTTGGGGGCTGCATGAGCCAGTGGCCTGTTTTTGAGCCTTCGGGCGAGTGGGCAGCTGAACTCACTGAGTTGCAGTTGCGCCGTGCGCAGGCACGCGCCATGGGCGGAGCAGAGGCGCTGGCCCGCTTCAAGGCCAGTGGTCGCCTGAACGCACGTGAGCGCATCGATCACTTGATGGATGCGGGCAGTTTTCGGGAACTGGGGGCGCTGGCGGGCAAAGGCCATTACAGTCGAGAGGGGGCCTTTGAGCGAATGGACCCTACCAACGCCATCGTGGGCCTTGGCCGCGTGCAGGGCCGCAAAGTGGCGGTGCATGCCGATGACTTCACGATCCGTGCGGGCTCGTCGGAAGCCTCCATTGCTGACAAGTGGATTTACATCGAGCGCATGGCGCACCAGTTGCGCATGCCGCTGGTGCGATTGGTCGATTCGGCGGGGGGTAGCGTCAAGCTTTTGATGCAGATCGGCGGGACCAAAATCCCCGAATACCCCAGCTGGCCTGCCAACGAGTTGCTGCAAACCGTGCCCGTGGTGGGGGTAGCCTTGGGCGCATGTGCAGGGCAGGGGGCGGTCAAAGTGCTGTCCTCGCATTTCTCGGTCATGGTGCGTGAGCAAGCACAAGTCATGGCCGCTGGTCCACATGTGGTGCGCCAGGCCTATGCGCAAGAAGTCGACAAAAATGATTTAGGTGGTCATCGGGTGCACCGTAAAAGCGCTTTGGTGCACAACGAAGCCGATGACGAAGCCGATGCTTTGGCGCAGGTGCAGCGGTTTTTGAGCTACATGCCGCGCAGCGTGCACCATTTGGCGCCTGTGCTGCAGACGCCAGACAGCCCCACACGCGCCGACGATTGGCTCAAAGACGCCATCCCCCGCGAGCGCCGCAAAATCTACGACCCACGCAAGATTTTGGCTTCTGTCATGGATCTCGACTCGGTGTTTGAAATCGGTCGCTACCAAGGCGGCTCGGTCATCACGGCCTTGGCACGTTTAAATGGGGTGCCCGTCGGTGTGATTGCCAACGACCCCAAAGTGCAAGGCGGCGCGATGACGGTGCAAGCGGCCTACAAAATGGAGCGGCATGTGAAGCTGTGCAGCTTGTTTGGTTTGCCCGTGGTGAACTTTGTGGACCAGCCGGGCAACCAAACAGGCTTGGAGGCCGAGCTGGGCGGGACTTTGTTGGGAGCCATGCGAGTGGGGGAGGCCCTCAACGCTTGCCGCTCGCCTTGGGTGTCGATCTTGGTGCGCCGTTGCTTTGGCATGGCCGGAGCCTTGCACGCGCCCAAATATGGCGAAGCGCTGAACCTGCGCTACGCCTGGCCATCGGCGCGTTGGGGATCCATCCCGATTGAAGGCGGCGTTATGGCCGCGCACAAGGCCGAAATCGATGCCGCGCCTGACCCCGCAGCCAAGCGGGCAGAGCTGGAGGCTTTCTACCTGAATATGACATCGCCGTTTCGCACAGCCGAAAAGTTTGGCATTTTGGACATCATCGACCCCCGTGAGACCCGTGCCATCTTGTGTGACTGGGTCGAGGATGCGCGTGAGCTGGTTAAGCTGAGCCGCGTGGGCGAGAGCGAGGGGTGAGGCTCGGATGACGCCCGCATCCGGGATAATCCGCCCCATGAGATCTCCCATTGCTGTTGTTGATGTTGACCGTTGTGAAACTTGGACCCGCTACAAAGCAGGTTTGTGTGACACCTGTGCGGCCAATTGCTGCACCATGCCGGTCGAGGTCAAGATGACTGATCTGGTGCGGCTGGGCATGGTCGATCCGTTTGAGGCCGAGCACGAAGACCCCAAGCAAATTGCCAAGCGCCTGACGAAAGCGGGCTTGATTGACCATTTCAATTTCAAGAACAGCATCTTCAGTTTAGCCCGGCGTGCCAGCGGCGATTGTCATTTGCTGGACGCTAAAACGCGTCGTTGCACCGTGTACGACAAGCGGCCCAATACCTGCCGTTTGCACCCCCAGGTGGGGCCTCGCCCCAACCATTGCCCTTACGGCAACAAGGCCCAATCACGCTGAGCCGCGGGCATTGATCAGGCGCCGGTGGCGCCGCCATCAAAAAAGCCTCCTTGCTTTGCAGCAAGGAGGCTTTGTTTTTGCAGACTGTCAGTCTTACATCGTGTCGATGAAACTGCGCAGTTTGTCCGAGCGGCTAGGGTGCTTGAGCTTGCGCAGCGCCTTGGCTTCGATTTGACGGATGCGCTCGCGCGTCACGTCAAACTGCTTGCCCACTTCTTCCAGCGTGTGGTCGGTGGACATCTCGATGCCGAAACGCATGCGCAGCACTTTGGCTTCGCGGGGTGTGAGGCTGTCCAGAATGTCTTTGACCACGTCGCGCAGACCCGCTTGCAATGCCGCGTCGATGGGCGCTGTGTGCGTGCTGTCTTCGATGAAGTCACCCAAGTGGCTGTCGTCGTCGTCACCGATCGGGGTTTCCATCGAGATCGGCTCTTTGGCGATCTTCATGATCTTGCGGATCTTGTCTTCCGGGATCTCCATCTTCTCGGCCAGGATGGAGGCATCGGGCTCAAAGCCGAATTCCTGCAAGTGCTGACGCGAGATGCGGTTCATCTTGTTGATGGTCTCGATCATGTGCACTGGGATGCGGATCGTGCGGGCCTGGTCCGCAATGGAGCGGGTGATGGCCTGGCGGATCCACCAAGTGGCGTAGGTCGAGAACTTGTAGCCACGACGGTATTCGAACTTGTCCACCGCCTTCATCAGGCCGATGTTGCCTTCCTGGATCAAGTCGAGGAACTGCAGGCCGCGGTTGGTGTACTTCTTGGCGATAGAGATCACCAGGCGCAAGTTGGCCTCGATCATCTCTTTCTTGGCATCGCGTGACGAGCGCTCGCCGGCGTTCATGCGCTTGTTGATGTCTTTGAGTTCGTCCAAAGGCACCACCACCTGCGATTGCAGGTCCATCAGCTTTTGCTGCAGGTCTTGCACGGGCGGGATGTTGCGGCCCATGACGGCGCTCCAGCTTTTGCCGGCAGCGGCTTGTTTCTCAATCCACTTGAGGTTGAGCAATTGTGATTCCACGCGCTTGCCGTTTTTGTCACGGCCGCTGAAGTCAGCGATGAAGTTGTCTTGTGGGTAACCGCATTTGTCCACAATGATGCGGCGCAGCTCGCGCTCTTTCTTGCGCACATCGTCGACCTGGCCGCGCACCATGTCGCACAGCTTTTCAATGGTCTTGGCCGTGAAGCGGATGGTCATCAGCTCTTCCGACAAAGCGGTTTGCACTTTGACATAGGTGGGGGTGCCCCAGCCTTCCTTGTCGTACACCTTGTGCACTTTTTCAAAGTATTCGGTGATGCGGTCAAAACGCTCGAGGGCTTGGTTCTTCAGCTCTTCGAGCTTCTTGGTCAGGGCTTTGGAGCCGCCTTTGCCATCGTCATCATCGGCTTCGTCGAATTCGTCGAAGTCTTCTTCGGCCACATAGTCGTCGGCCTCGTTCAGGTTGGCGAAACCGTCCACCACGGTGGAGATGACGACTTTGCCTTCACGGATTTCGTTGGCCATGCGCAAGATTTCGGCGATGGTGGCAGGTGACGCGCTGATCGCGGCCATCATGTCCATCAAGCCGCCTTCGATGCGCTTGGCAATCTCGATCTCACCTTCACGGGTCAGCAGTTCCACAGTGCCCATTTCGCGCATGTACATGCGCACAGGGTCGGTGGTACGGCCGAATTCGCTGTCCACGGTGGACAGGGCGGCTTCTGCGGCTTCTTCGGCTTCTTCTTCGGTCGAGCCGGTGGGCGCGTTGTCCGTGATGATCAGGCTCTCGGCGTCGGGCGTTTGCTCGTACACCGCCACACCCAAGTCGTTCAGGGTGGCGATCACCACTTCCAGAGTTTCGGCATCGACCAGTTTGTCGGGCAAGTGGTCGCTGATTTCGCCGTTGGTCAGGTAGCCGCGCGTCTTGCCCAGCTTGATCAGGGCTTTCAGACGATCGCGGCGCTGCTTCATCTCGGCTTCGGTCAGGACGGTTTCGTCCAAGCCGAATTCCTTCATCAAGGCACGTTCTTTGGCCTTGCTGATCTTCATGCGCAGAGGCTTGACCTTCTCGGCGGTGTCGGAACCCGCTTCAACGACCGGTTCGCCTTCGAGGTCAGCTTCAATGTCCAAATCGTCGTCTAGGCTGGGCTCGGCAATGCTGCCCTTTTTCTTGGGGCCACGCTTGGCGCCGGTCACGGCTTTTTTGGCAGCAGGCTTTTTCTCGGCGGCAGGCGCAGCGGTTTTGGTCGCTTTGGCGGTTTTCTTCACTTCCACTTCGGCCACAGCTTCCTTGGCTTTGGCGGTGGGTTTCTTCACGATCACTTCAGATTTCTTGGCGGGCACAGAGGCGGCTTTCTTCACAGGCTGGGCAGGAGTCGCCCGGGTTGCCGTTGCTTTGACCGCACTGGGGACTGCTTTACCGACTGGTTTGGCTGCCGGTTTGGCAGCCACTTTAGCGGGCACTTTGGCCTTGCTCACCACAGGGGCAGGCTTTTTGGCGGGTGCTTTGGCAGTCACCGGGTTGGCTGCTTTGGCCTTGGCGACGGGCGCGGGGGCTTTTTTGGCAGCGGCGGTTTTGGCAACGGTTTGGGATTTGGCAGGGGCCTGGGCAGGCTTCTTCGACTTTTGAGCAGGCATGAACACCTCAGAACATCAAAACAGACAAGGAAACGGACACAGTCAGCGCCAAATACATCCCGGCGCGGGCTTGTAGGACACAAATCAATACCCTATATGGGCATCAAATTTGCAGTGGCAAGATGGTGGGCGAACATTTGGAATGCAGTCCTTGCGGAACGGTGACCTGCCCGCATGGGGGCATCGCGCTGATGGCGGTGGTCTAGCCGGAGGTGCTGCTGTCGCTCTTGCCGAGAAAAAGGATTATACCCAAAGATGAAGGTGCTCCTTCGTCAATGGGTCCCCATGGCGTGGCCGTCAGGCCTGTTCTTCGTGCTGATAACTTGGCAAAGCTGCCCCGCACTGAAAACAGTATTGCGCGTTGGCCAAGTGGCCTTCGCTCAGACACTGGTGGCAAGTCCGTGTGGTGGGTGGGTTTTTGAGACTGAGCCTGTGGCTGGTCATTTCCGAGGTCACGATGCCCGTGGGGACCGCCAATGTGCCCCAGCCCAGCAGCATCATGGCGGATGAAATGAGCCGACCCAAATCAGTTTTGGGTGTGATGTCACCAAAACCCACGGTGGTCATGGTGGTGATGGCCCAGTAAACCGAGGTGGGAATGCTGGTGAAGCCGTTTGCAGGTCCTTCGACCACATACATGACGGTGCCCATGATGACCACCAGCATCAGCACCGCCGACAGAAAAACCAGTATCTTGCGACGGCTTGCGACCAGGGCGTTGGCCAGTGACTGGTATTCGCTCACATAAGCGGCCAGCTTGAGCACTCGAAACACCCGCAAAAGCCGCAGGACCCTGACATCGATCAGTGCATACAGTTCCGGGAAGAACAGCGCCAGGTAAGTGGGCAAGACAGACACCAGATCAACCACCCCGAAAAAACTGGTGGCATAACGCCAAGGTTTGGGGCTGCAGGCCAGCCGCGCCAGATATTCCAGCGTGAACAGGGCAGTAAACACCCATTCGGCCGATGTGAAAGCGAAACTGTAGCGTTCGTGCAAATGCGTCATGCTGTCGGCCATGACCACGGCGATGCTGCACAGAATCAGCGCAATCAACCACAGGTCAAAGCGCCTGCCAGCGACGGTATCGGCCTCAAAAATGACCGTGTACCAACGCAGACGCCAGCCCGAAAGCCCGGATGGCGAAGGCTGATCTGGCAAGGCTCCTGTTTTGGACTTCATCACCGTGTAGGCATTGACTCAGCGAGGACGGATCGCGGTTTTGGGGCGGAAGGCTTTGCAAACCTCGTCGCGTGTTTCCATATAAGGGCCACCGATCAGGTCGACGCAATAAGGCACGGCTGCAAAAATGCCATGCACGACGGCATTGCCCGCCGAGTCTTTCAGGCCTTCCAGTGTTTCGGCGATCGACTTGGGCTGGCCCGGCAAGTTGATGATCAGGCTTTGACCCCGGATCACCGCCACCTGGCGCGACAAGATGGCCGTGGGTACAAATTTCAGGCTGATCTGACGCATTTGTTCGCCAAACCCCGGCATTTCCTTGTCGGCCACAGCCAAAGTGGCTTCGGGCGTCACATCGCGCAGGGCCGGGCCTGTGCCGCCAGTCGTCAGCACCAAGCTGCAACCGGCTTGGACCAACTCGATCAAGGTGGCGCTGATGCGCTCTTTTTCGTCCGGGATCAAGCGAGGCTCAAAGGTGATGGGGTTGTGCAGGGCTTTGGTGAGCCACTCTTGCAGTGCGGGCAGGCCTTTGTCTTCGTAGACACCCGTGCTGGCCCGGTCGCTGATGGACACGATGCCGATCTTGATCGGGTCAAACAAGGATTCACTCATCTTCGGTCTCGTCGGGGGTGTTGTCACTTTCACCGTTGGTCAGCACGCTGCGCACCAGCTTGAACAGTTCGCGGTAAGCACGGCCTTGGCGTGGTGCCAGGCCTTGCGATACCGCAGCGTTGGTGACCGGCACGGCATCCTTGCGGGCTTGGCGTACCAGGGCGCGCAGTTGCTGGATGTCGGTTTGTGGATAGTGCGCAATCCATTCACCCACCGCCGCATCGTCGGCGATCAGGCGGTCGCGCCAGGCTTCAGCCAAGTGCAGGGCTTGGGTGTCTTTGGCGCTGCCCAAGCGTTGGATGTCCAGCGCTTCGCGCACGGCTTGCAGGGTTTCGGGGCTGAGCAAACGCATTTGTTTGCCAATGAATTGCATCTGGCGGCGTTTGCCTTCAAAGTTGGTGATGCGCTTGGCTTCGGCCAGACCATCCACCAGCTTGTCGGGCAGGCTCAGGCCTTCCATGAGGTCTTTGCGCAGGGTCAGCAAGGCTGCGCCGAGTTCTTGCAGTTCGGTGCTTTCGCGTTTGAGCTCGGTGCGGCTGGGACCGTCCAGGCCGCCTTTGAGCTCGCGCTTGTACTCCAGGTCAAGTTCGCTGCCTTCGGCAACAAATTGACCACGGACGAAATAGCCTTTTTTGGGTTTACGGGACATGACTGGGGGAACTCGTTCTCAAGGACAGCGCACAGGCTGGGTGGCAAGTATCATAGCGGCCACTGCGAGCCTGGCGCTCGCCATTTTTTTCGAGACCCCTTCCGTGAAAAAAAACGCCCCTGTCTCCGCATCCACTGCGCACCCCCATGACGGCTTCAGTTACTCGCGTGACCATTTTGAGGAGCTGGTCGACATTGCCTTGCACCACGCCAAAAAGCTCGGTGCGACCAACGCAGGTGCCGAAGCCTCTGAAGGCTGTGGTTTGTCCGTCAGTGTGCGCAAAGGCGAGTTGGAAAACGTGGAGCGCAACCGCGACAAATCCTTGGGCGTGACGGTTTATGTGGATCACCGCCGCGGCAACGCCAGCACTTCTGATTTTTCCAAAGCAGCGATCGAGCGCACCGTGCAGGCGGCCTACGACATCGCCCGTTTCACGGCCGAAGACCCTACGGCGGGTTTGCCCGACGAGGCCGACATTGAAACCAAGCACCGTGATCTGGATTTGTTCCACCCCTGGGCCATCAACAGCGAAGAAGCGGCCCGCATCGCCTTGCAGTGCGAAGCGGCAGCCCTGAAAACCAGCCGCCGCATCACCAACAGCGATGGCGCGGCCGTGTCGGCTCAGCAGAGCCACTTTTTCAGTGCCCACACGCACGGCTTCAGGGGCGGTTATGCCAGCTCGCGCCACAGCGTGTCGGTGGCGCCCATTGCCAAATTGCCTGGCCGCAACGCCGAAATGCAGCGCGACGCTTGGTACACCTCGATGCGTTCAGCCGACGAGCTGGCCTCGCCCGAAGCCGTGGGGCGTTACGCGGCCGAACGCGCGTTGTCACGCCTGGGGGCTCGCAAGATCGCCACCACCGAGTGCCCTGTGTTGTTTGAGTCGCCCGTGGCTGCGGGCTTGTTGGGTGGTTTTGTGCAAGCCGTGAGTGGTGGTGCCTTGTACCGCAAGAGCAGTTTTTTGCTGGATTCATTGGGCAAAAAAGTGTTCCCCAAGCACATTGACATCGATGAAGACCCTTTCCTTTTGCGCGGTAAAGGCAGCTCACCTTTCGACGACGAAGGCGTGCGCTCTGCACCCCGCAAAGTGGTCAAAGGCGGGCGCGTGGAAGGCTACTTCCTGAGCAGCTATTCGGCCCGAAAGCTGGGCATGAAGACCACTGGCAATGCGGGCGGTTCGCACAACCTGACGCTGACCTCGCGCTTGACGCAAGCGGGCGACAACCTGGATGAAATGCTCAAAAAACTGGGCACTGGCTTGTTCGTGATCGAGCTGATGGGCCAGGGCGTGAACTACGTCACAGGCGACTATTCACGCGGGGCCAGCGGCTTCTGGGTTGAAAACGGCGAAATTGCTTATCCCGTGCACGAAATCACCATCGCGGGCAACCTCAAAGACATGCTGATGGGCATCGAGGCCGTGGGGGCAGACACCTACAACATGGGTGCCAAAACCACCGGCTCCATTTTGGTCAATCGCATGAAGCTGGCGGGCAGCTGAGGCTCGCTGCGCTGTGCAGGCTGAACTCCTTGCCGCTCTGGCCGCCCTGTCTTGGGCGGTGGGCAGTTTGTTTTCTGCTGCAGCTTCCAGCCGTATGGGCGCATTTGCCTTTACACGCTGGCGC
Organism: Limnohabitans sp.; assembly: GCA_017986605.1. Lineage (GTDB taxonomy): Bacteria > Pseudomonadota > Gammaproteobacteria > Burkholderiales > Burkholderiaceae_C > Limnohabitans_A. The sequence goes on along the minus strand of JAGNVG010000018.1, from coordinate 7,631 downwards.
TTGTTTTTTGCGCTCACCTTGCTGTGGGCGTTGGCGCTGTTCACCGGGCAATGGCGCACGCTCGATGCGTCCAATGTGGCGCTGTTGGCTTTGTCGGGCTTCATCGGCATTTTCATTGGCGACACGGCCTTGTTTGCCTGCATGAACCGGCTGGGCCCTCGCCGCAGCGGGGTCTTGTTTGCCACGCATGCCATTTTTTCCACCCTTTTGGCCTGGTTGTTTCTGGGCGAAACCTTGTGGGGCTGGACTTTGCTGGGCGGCAGTTTGCTGGTGGGCGGGGTGATGGTGGCCATCGTCTGGGGTCGCCGCGAGAGCGAAACCCACGCCTGGGAGAAGACGCAAGGCACTTTGATGACCGGTGTCTTGTTGGGCCTGTTGGCCGCGGTGTGCCAGTCGGTGGCGACCTTGATGATCAAACCCTTGATGACTTCGGGTGTCGACGCCGTGGCCGCGTCTGCGGTGCGCACATCAGCCAGTTTTTCAGCCCATCTGGTGCTGCTCTGGGCGGGCGCGCAGGTGGCTCGGGTGCAAACCCCGTTGTCGCTGAAAACCTTGTGGAACACTTGGGCCAGTGCCGCTGTGGCGATGGCCTTGGGCATGACCTTGATCTTGCAGGCCCTGAAAACCGGGCAGGCCAATCTGGTGGGAATCTTCTCGTCGTTGACCCCCATCTTGCTGCTGCCGCTGCTGTGGGGGGTTTACCGCCGCAGCCCCGCTTGGGGGGCTTGGGGTGGGGCGGTCATGGCGGTGCTGGGCTCCGCCTTGATTTTGGGCGCCTGATCGTTGATCAGGCGGTGGCCATTCAGCCTGCCAATGCGGCTTTGACCGCAGCTGACACCTGACCCATGTCGGCCTTGCCTGCCAGTTTGGCCTTCACAGCGCCCATCACTTTGCCCATGTCGCCAGGACCTTTGGCCCCCAATTCGGTCACGATGGCCTGAACGGCGGCGGTGACTTCTTCGGCCGACATGCGCTCGGGCAGATACGCCAGCAGCACGGCCATTTCGGCCTTTTCCTTGTCGGCCAGGTCTTGGCGTGCGGCTTGTTCAAAAGCTGCGATCGAGTCTTTGCGCTGTTTGATCAGCTTGTCCACGATGGCCACCACAGCCACATCGTCAAGCTCAACGCGTTCGTCGACTTCTTTTTGCTTCATGGCCGACAACAGCAAGCGGATGGTGCCCAGACGCTCGGCGTCTTTGGCCCGCATGGCGGTTTTCATGTCTTCGGTGATCTGTTCTTTCAGGCTCATGAGAGGCTCCTGGGTATTCAAAAGTGGGGAGGCATCAACGAAAAAGCCCGCCTGAGCGTCCTCCAGCGGGCTTGTTTGCAGACCTTTTCAGGCCGTGCAAAAGAAGATCAATACATCTTCTTGGGCAATTGCATGCTGCGAACGCGTTTGTAATGACGCTTCACGGCAGCTGCTTTTTTGCGCTTGCGCTCGGTGGTTGGCTTTTCGTAGAACTCGCGGGCACGCAAGTCTGTCAGCAGGCCGAGTTTTTCGATGGTGCGCTTGAAGCGACGCAGTGCAACGTCAAACGGCTCGTTTTCTTTCACGCGGATGGTGGTCATTGAATCAATTTTCCAAAAATGTGCCGGCTGCAGTGACAAGGGAGATCGGGCCCCTGAAACCCAGTTTCGGCGGTTCCCCGTCACGAACTAGTATTTGGCAGACGGGGGTTTGCCAGCAAAGCCTGAGATTATAGCGCCTGCAAAACGGATACGGCCCGACTTTGTGTGATCCGCGACATCTGGGGCTAAATCATCTGGCGGTCCTGCCAATGGTCCTGGTGTCGTCAGCCCTCTCAGAGTAGTGGATACCTAAAATGCAACACAAATGAAGCCATTTTTCACCCATTTGCCCAGTCGCCTGGCCCGAATACACCGCTTTGCCGCTCTTGTTTTGGGCTTGATGAGCCCTTGGTGTTGGGGGCAGTCAGCGCTTGCCGTGCCATCGCCAGCCCCCTCGGTGGTGGTGGTTTTGGCGGGGGGCGGTGCCAAAGGTTTTGCACACTTGGCCGTGCTGCGGCAGCTGGAGCGCGATCGCATTCCCATCGCCCGCATTGTGGGCACCAGCATGGGCGCTGTTGTGGGGGGCTTGTATGCCAGCGGCATGAGTACCGACGACATCGAACGCATGGTGGGGGGGCTTGACCCATCCACAGTGGCGCTGGACCAACTCAACCGGCTGGAGTTGCCCTCGCGCACCCGGGCCTACCAACAGAAATACCCGGTTGAGTTGGAGTTCGGCATCAAGGATGGCGGCGTCAGCTTTGCGCGGGGCGTGAGCGATGGCCAGCGGTTTCTGGCGTTGCTGCAAGCCTTGACGGCGCATGTGCCGCCGAATGTCCACTTCAATGATTTGAAAATCCCGTTTCGTGCCGTGGCCACGCGCTACCGCGATGGCGAGATGAAGGTGTTTGATCAAGGCGCTTTGCACCTGGCCATCCGTGCCAGCATGGCGGCCCCCGCAGTTTTTGCCCCGGTGGAAGTCGATGGCGAGACGTATGTCGATGGTGGCTTGGTCGCCAATTTGCCGATTGAAGTGGCGTTGCGCGAGGGGGCCGATGTGATCGTGGCCTCGTTTTTGGGTGCTGGGGCCGGCGAGGATAAAACAGAAGAGGCTAGCCACGCGCTGGTGGTGGCCAACCGGATGCTGGACATCCTGATTCGCCAAAACGAAAAACGGAACCTGGCTCTGTTGCGCCCCGGTGATGTGCTGGTTCAGCCCGTGGTGCAGGACATCGGCTTTGCCGATTTCAACCGTGCCACCGAAATCGTTCAGCGTGGCCAGCAGGCGGTTGGTTTGGTGCAAGACCGACTGGCGGCGTTGAGCGCTGCAAATGCAGCGCAGCCCTTGCCGGCCAGCACCACGCGCCTGTCGTTTGACCAGCGGGAAAAACGCATCGTGGCCATCGAAGCGAAAGGCCACAAGGATGTGTCGGAAAGCTATATCCAAGCCATGCTCGCGCCCCTGTTGGGTCAGGAGTTTTCTGCCCAGCAGGCCGAGCGGTACATGGATGAGCTGTACACCAGCGGTTATTTCGATTTGGTCAGTTACACCCTGGAGCAGCAGCGGGGCGAGCGCTACAAACTGATCGTCAAGGTTCGTGAAAAACCGTACAGCCCCCATTTTTTCAAGAGCACGCTGGGCTTTTCTGCCGAAGTCGACGGCATCACGCAATTCACGGCGGGCTTTGGTTACAGGCGGCCTTGGTTGACCCCTTCGGGTCTGGAGTTCTCGCTGGATGCCCGCTTGGGCACGCAGTCTGAATTGGCCGCTCGTCTGTACCAACCCTTGTCGCGGGGCTGGAGTGTCGAAGCCGGGGCCTCTTGGGACCGCAATTACTTGCCTTTGTACCGAAGTGCCATTTTCAGGGAAGAGGAGGGCACCCAGAAGTTGGCCTATTTCAACCAGACCGTGCAGAGCGTGGATGCGCAATTGGTCTATGACTTTGAGCGCAAGGCGAACATCAAGTTGGGCATCACATCCAGTGCCATTCGCAGAACCTTTGACACCACGACCGATTTGACGGACAGCCAGTCGTCCAGCACCGACTTGGTGAAATACAAAGGCATCAAGACACAGTTTCAGATCGACCAGCTCGACTCCTTGAGCTTTCCGACGCGGGGCTACTTTCTGGGGGCCAGTCTGGAACAAGGGATCTCGGGCTCCCGCTACGGCGGTGGTCGCTTGACCGCCAAATGGGCCCATTCGGTGGGGCCGCATATTGTCAATTTGGGCCTGAATCTGGCACAAGACCGTGTCACGCTCGACTGTGACAACTGCCGCTCACCCAGTCAGTTGATTTTGGGTGGTTTTCAAAACATGGGGGCTTACCGCATGGGGCAATTGGCCGGTGACCAACTGGCGCACTTGCAAACCACCTACATGTACCGTTTGACCGATGGCGGTCTGTTCAAGCAAAAAACCTATGTCGGCACGGTGCTGGAGGCCGGCGACGCTTGGTACAAAACGGATGCGATGCGTTGGCGCTACAGCGGCACGGTCTTTGTTGCGGTGGACAGCAAAATTGGGGACATCTACTTGGGCGCTGCCAGAGGCTCTGGCAGTTCCTACAACCTGTTTTTGCAGTTAGGGCGGCGGTTCAATTACTGAGCGCTGTCGGCAACGCCTGGGCGCAGGCATGGCCACTGGCCCACGCCCATTGGAAGTTGTAGCCGCCCAGCCAGCCGGTCACGTCAACCACTTCACCGATGAAGTACAAGCCCGGCTGTTTGGACTCCATGGTCTGCGAAGACAGGTCACGCGTGTCGACCCCGCCCAGCGTCACTTCGGCTTTTTTGTAGCCTTCGCTGCCTGTCGGCGTGAGCGTCCAGCTGGACAGCGCCTCGGCCAGCTTGTTCAAGGCTTTGTCGGGCACTTCTGCGCAGGTGCGTTGCAAAGCCGTATCTTGGCTGACCCACGCCTCGGCCAGACGGCCGGGCACCAACGCGGACAGCTCGTTGCCCAGCAGTTTTTTGGAGCGCAGCTTGGCCTCCTGCAAACGCTCGGGCAGGTTCACTTCGGGAGCCAGATTCAAACGGATGGGGCTGCCCTCTTGCCAATAGCTTGAAATTTGCAGCACGCCCGGCCCTGACAATCCCCGGTGGGTGAACAGCAAGTCTTCGTCAAACTGCATGCGGGCTTTTTTCTCGCCTGTGCTGATGCCGACGGGCAAGGCCAGGCCCGCCAGCTCGGCATAAGGTGCCCAGGCGGCGCCGTCAAACGTCAAAGGCACCAGGCCCGGTCGGCGCTCGACCAAGCGCAGCCCAAATTGCGTGGCCACCTCATAACCCCAGCCCGTGGCCCCGATTTTGGGAATAGACAAGCCCCCGGTGGCCACCACCAGCGAGCGTGTCTGCACCGGTCCTTGTGCCGTGTCCAGTTCATAGCGGCCATCGGCCAGGTGGCGAACCGCTTGCACGCCACAGCTGCTGCGCAGCGTCACGCCACCTGCATGGCACTCGGCCAACAGCATCCGGATGATGTCTTCGGCCGAGTGGTCGCAAAACAACTGGCCTTTGTGCTTTTCGTGAAAGGCAATGCCGTGTTTTTGCACCAAGTCAATGAAGTCTTGCGGTGTGTAACGCGACAGGGCAGAGCGGCAAAAGTGGGGGTTTTGGCCGATGAAGTGTTTTTGCGGTGCCGATGCATCCAGCAAGCGGTTGGTGAAGTTGCAACGTCCCCCGCCCGAAATGCGGATCTTTTCGGCCAGCTTGTCGCTGTGGTCCAGCACCAGCACTTTGAGGCCGCGTTGGCCTGCGACACCGGCACAAAACAAGCCGGCAGCCCCGGCACCCACAATCACAACGTCCCATGTATTCATGCTGGGGAGTTTAGTGGGTTGGGCCTTGGGGTCAGGCGGGTGGGTCAAGCTTGTCTTTGTGCAGCGTCCAAGGCCTGCGGTTGCCATGCCCGCGCACCTTGCACCACATCCCCCACCACGATGATGCTGGGGCTGTGCAGGTCTTCACCTTGCACGGTGGCCACCAGTTCACCCAGCGTGGTCAGGGCCTGGCGCTGTGTGGGCAAGCTGGCGTTTTGCACCACAGCCACGGGCGTGTGGGCAGGCAGACCGCTGAGCAAGCCTTGGCAAATGTGTGCCAGGCTGCTCACACCCATGTAGATCACCAGCGTCAGCTTGGCTTGGTGGGCGGTGTGGGCCAGCTGCACCCAGTCGGTACCCGTGTCACCGGGTTTGGCGTGGCCCGTCACAAACACCACGCCGTGCGCGTGCTCGCGGTGCGTCAGCGGCGCGCCCAAACTGCTCATGCCTGCCAGACCTGAGGTGATGCCGTTGACCACCTCCACCTCAATGCTTGCGGTGCGCAGGTGTTCAACCTCTTCACCACCCCGACCAAAGATAAACGGGTCGCCCCCTTTGAGCCGCACCACATGCTCACCTTCTTGCACGGCCGTGATCATCAGCTTGTCGATGAAGGCCTGCGGCGTGCTTTTGCAGCCACCGCGTTTGCCCACGTGCACGATGCGGGCGGTGGGCGAGGCATGGGCCAGCACCGCGTCGTTGACCAAATCGTCCACCAGCAGCACGGTGGCGCTGGCAATCGCGCGGACGGCTTTGAGCGTGAGCAACTCCGGGTCGCCCGGGCCTGCGCCCACCAACGTGCAGCGGCCTGATGTGTGCGTGCTCACGGCTTCACCTCGTGCAGGATGTGCTGCACTTGCAGCGCCAGTGGGGCGGGCACGGGCAATTCACCGCGCAATACCCGCTGGATGTATGCCGCCGTGGCCCCCGCATCGGTGCCGGGCAGGTCGGGCACTTGGGCCAATGGGCCTTCTTGCTGCGCCTGCACGCGCTGGGTTTGGCCGCCTTTGAAAACGTCCATCGCCGGGGTGCGCCGGGCGTCCGCCACGGGCTCGCCCTCGGTGCCGCGCAGCAGCAGGGCGTGTTGCCCGGTCAGTGCAAACGTGGCCGACATGGACTGCAAATATTCGGGGTGCGTGTAGCTGCCCACCACCAGGGCGGGGCTATCGCAGGGGTTCATGAGTTTGACGAGGCTGTGCCCGGGGTTGCGCAGGCCCACCACCCGGCGCACGGCCAGCAGTTTGTCCAGGCCTGCGTTCAGCGCGCCCGTGGGCACCAACACCACTTCTTTGGTTGTTACTTGGGCAGATGCGCTGCATGCCGTCACACCCAGCTCGGCCAGCACCGCTTGGCTGCTCACCCGCTTATCTTCGGTGGCCGTGCCGTGCACGACCACCGCCACACCCTCGCGGGCCAGCAGCAGGGCCAGCAAAGGCGTGAGCACAGGCAGCTTGCGTGCACCGTTGTAGCTGGGCAGCACCACGGTGGGCGCCTGATGGGTGTGGACCTTGTTCAGGCGTGCGTGGGTCGCGTCCAAAAAGCCCGCCATCTCTTCGGGCGTCTCGCCCTTGATGCGCATGGCCAGGCAAAACGCACCCAGCTCCAGATCGCTCACTTGCTGGTCGAGGATCTGGCCCATCAAGTCCGCCGCCTGCTCACGGCCCAGCGCCCGTGCGCCGTCTTTGCCGCGTCCGATGTCTTTGATGTAATGGCCGATTCCCATGCCACGCATTGTGGAGGAATCGATCTAACTGCTGGTTATATGGGTATGGCGCTCACGTGGGAGCCATGCCGTGCTGCCGCTTGAGCGCGTCGCACGTGGGTGATTGCCAAAACGCCAGCAGCGCACGCATGGCGTCTGGCTGGTCGCAGGTGGCGGCCACCGAGCCAGAGAACGTGGTGATGATCTCCACTTCGGGTGGCAGGCCGCCGACGATGGTGATGCCAGCCACGCCCAGCATTTCGCTCAGTTGCTGAAAGCCCAGCGCCACCTCGCCTTGGGCCACCAGCGAGCCCACGGGCACGCCGGGCTTGGCTTGCACGATGCGCGACGCGATGGTCTCGGCAATGCCCCAGGCCTCGAATTGTTTGGCCAGTTGCACGCCGCTTGGGCCAGTCGAATAGCCCAGCGTGGGCGCGGCCAGGATGGCGGCCTTGAGGGCGGCTTCGGTCGAGATGTCGGGCACGGGATGCCCTGCAGGCACGGCCACCGCCACACCCGAGCGCACCAGGTCGGCGCGGCTGCCCGCCAGCACATGGCCGCTGACCAGCAGTTTGTCGATGGCGTCGCTGGCCAGCACCACG
>JAGNVG010000017.1:15704-25554 GCA_017986605.1 Limnohabitans sp. | reverse complement strand
GTGAAGTTGCCGATCAGGCCACCGGCTTCGGTGACCAGCAGCGATCCTGCGGCGACGTCCCAGGCCGAGAGGCCAGTTTCAAAGAAACCATCGGTAAAGCCTGCGGCCACATAGGCCAGATCGAGTGCGGCAGAACCTGGGCGGCGCAGGCCGGCGGTGCGTTGCATCACGTCGCCCATCATGCGCAGGTACTGGTTGAAGTTGTCGCCCTTGCGGAAAGGGAAGCCTGTGGAAATGATGCATTCCTGCAAGCGGATGCGCTTGCTCACGCGCAGGCGGCGGTCGTTCATGAACGCGCCACGGCCTTTGGTGGCGGTGAACAGGTCGTTGCGGGTGGGGTCGTAAATGACGGCTTGCTCGATTTTGCCGCGCACTTGCAGGGCAATGCTCACGCAATAAACAGGAAAGCCGTGGATGAAGTTGGTGGTGCCGTCCAGGGGGTCGATGATCCAGATGTGGTCAGCGGCCGGGTTGCCGTGCTGGCTACCGGACTCTTCGGCCAGGATGCCGTGGTCGGGGTAGGCGGTCAGCAGGGTGTCGATGATGACTTTTTCACTCGCATGGTCGATCTCGGTGACGAAGTCGTTGACTTGCTTTTGCGAGATGCGAACCGCTTCAACGTCGAGCGCAGCACGGTTGATGATGGCGCCAGCGGCGCGTGCAGCCTTGATGGCCACGTTGAGCATGGGGTGGAGATTGGACGACATAAATTGTGTGAAGAACGGGTCTGGCCCACGCACGATCGCGGCGGCGAAGGAGGCATTTTCTCATGAAAAGTGGGTGTATTCGTCATTTTGGCGTCATGAACCGGATCTGCATGTCGTCTGCGTGCCATTTCAGCATGGACAATCGGGGCATGAAAACGCGATTCATCCTGATAGAGACCAGCCACGCTGGTAATGTGGGCGCAGCGGCCCGGGCCATGAAGGTCATGGGTTTTGACGAGTTGGTGCTGGTCAAGCCGCGCTGGCAGAACGTGCTGCGCAAGGAAGAAACCATCCAGCGCGCCAGCGGTGCCAACGATGTGCTGGACAAGGCCCGCGTGGTGGAGACGCTGGACGAGGCCCTGGACGGCGTGACCCACCTGTGTGCCACGGCCATGACGCCGCGTGACTTTGGGCCGCCGACCCGGTCGCCCCGCGAGCACTTTGCGCAGTTGACCCAGCCCGGCGCACCCGAGCAGAGCGTGGCGTTCTTGTTTGGCTCCGAGCGCTTTGGCATGAAAAACGAAGACGTTTATCGCTGCCATGTGGCGCTGTCGATTCCGACGAATCCAAAGTTCGGTTCGCTCAACCTGGGCTCGGCCATCCAAGTGATTGCCTACGATTGGCGAGAGGCGCTGGGGGGCTTTCCGGTGCAGGATGCGATTGCACCTGTCGACAAGGCCGATGCCCAGCAGGTGGCGGGCATGCTCACGCACTGGGAGCAGGCGCTGAGCGACATCGGTTTCTTGGACCCGGCCGCGCCCAAAAAGCTGATGCCGCGCTTGAACCAGTTGTTCAACCGGGCTGATTTGAGCCCGGAGGAAATCCACATTTTGCGCGGGGTGGCCAAGGCCATGATCCAGACCGCCAGCGGCAAGCGATAGACTCAGCGCCTATGTTTTCTCGTCTTCGCTCCGACATCCAATGCATCCTTGATCGGGACCCCGCTGCCCGCACCGCTTGGGAGGTGCTGACCTGTTATCCGGGCTTGCACGCTTTGGTGCTGCACCGCCGGGCGCATTGGTGCTGGAACCACGGTTTCAAGTGGCTGGGTCGCTTCATTTCGCATGTGTCGCGTGGCCTGACCGGTATCGAAATCCACCCCGGTGCCAAGATCGGTGAGCGGGTGTTTTTTGACCACGCCATGGGTGTGGTGGTGGGTGAAACCGCTGAGATTGGCGATGGTTGCACGATTTACCAAGGCGTGACCTTGGGCGGCACCTCGCTGTACAAAGGCGCCAAACGCCACCCCACGCTGGGCAAAGACGTGGTGGTGAGCGCCGGGGCCAAAGTGCTGGGCGGTTTTGAGGTGGGTGATGGCGCGAAGATCGGCAGCAATGCGGTGGTGATCAAGCCGGTGCCTGCCGGGGCCACAGCGGTGGGTATTCCGGCGCGCATCATCCCGTCCAAAGCGGGCGAGAGCGCCGATGTGTCGGGCACCGAGCGCAAGTTCAACGCCTATGGCATCACACAAGACGACGATCCGGTGAGTCAGGCTTTGCGCGGTCTGATCGACAACGCCGCCGGGCAGGAACACCAGATCGCCATGATCTGGAAAGCGCTGGAGCAGTTGTGTGCACAGCAGCAGGTGCAGGTGCCCGGCGATGCGGCCACCAGCGAAACTTTTGAGGCCGATAAATTCAATCAGCTCCTGGACAAGTGATGTCCGCCTAAAGTTCTGACGGTGAAGCCGTGCCTGTGGCGGAATGTCAAATGGGCTGGCTCGTTTGCCGCAGGCTTCGCAGCTGAACGACTCTTCGCGAGCTGGGGCCCGCTCCCACAACAAATGAAACCTGCGGTGGGTCGAACGGCAGTGGCTTACTGCGAGGCCAGCAATGTCGCTGCTGCGGAGGCCATCAGTTCTTTACGGCGCTCGTGCAGGCTGCGCCAGCGTTGTTGGGCTTCGGGGTCTTGTCCTGTGGCCGCTTGGGCCAAGGCTTCGGTTTCGAGCTGCTTGAGGCGGTCAATCAACAACATGTTGAGCAGGCGACGCAACTCTTGGCGGGCTTCTTGTGGGTCGGGTGGCGTGGCGTCTTCGTTGCCGGGTGTGACCCCCAGATTGTCTTGAGCCATCCAGCGCACCGCGTCTTCGGCAAAGGCCTGGCCTTGCATTTCGGTTTGCAAGGCTGACCAGCCCAAAGCGCCTTGTTCGTGGAACTGTGACTCAAGCCAGGCAAACAAAGGCCCGTGTGGTGCGGGCAGGGCGCACAGCATGGCGTGGTCTTCTCCGGCCAGCGTTTCCCACAGCGCCATATTGCCCAGCAGCAAGCGTGCCGCGTGGTCGGCTCGACTGGCGGGCACGGTGCGAGGGCCTGTGAAAACCGGTGGCTGGTCGCGTTTGAAGCGGCTGTTGCCAAACTTGCTGTTGGGCGTCCAGTTGGGGTTTTTGCGCTGCCAGTTGCTGCCCGATCCGTTGCCGCCAGCGTTGTTGTAAGCGCTGCCATAAGCGGGCGCACCTGAGCCACTGCCATAAGGGCTTTCACCCGCCCAAGCGGGGGGCTCGCCGTAGTGCGGCTCGAAGGTGTGGTGTTCGTCAGTGCCCGCGCTGGCTTGGTGGAAAGCGGCGTTGGCAGACTGCATGGATGGGGCTGCCGCGTTGGCTGGGTTGCGAGGCGCAAAGCGTTGGTCACTGGCCGCTTGCTGACCCCACAGTTTTTCGAGTCCGGCCGTTTCCAGCTGAATGAGTTGCGCCAGCTCAGACAGCAGTTGCTGCTTAAGCGCCCCATCGGGCAGCAGCTGCCACAAGGGGCGGGCCTGGCTGGACAGGCGGGCGCGGCCTTCGGCGGTTTGCAGGTCGCAGTCGGCGCTGGCCGCGTCGATCAAAAAGCGCGACAGGGGCATGGCTTGTTTGATTTGCTCGGCAAAAGCGTCTTGACCAAACTCGCGCACGTAGCTGTCCGGGTCGTGCTCGGCGGGCAAAAACAAAAACTTGATGCTGCGCACATCGGTGGCGTAGGGCAGGGCACCGTCGAGGGCCTTGCGGGCAGCGCGGCGGCCTGCACCGTCACCGTCAAAACTGAAGACCACGGCGTCGGTGAAGCGGAACAGCTTTTGCACATGGTCGGGCGTGCAAGCCGTGCCCAAGGTGGCGACCGAATTGGCAAAGCCCAGTTGGGCCAGGGCCACCACGTCCATATAGCCTTCGGTCACGAGCACGAAGCCCGCGCTGTGCAGGGCTTCGCGGGCTTCGTACAGGCCATACAGCTCGCGGCCTTTGTGAAAGACTGGGGTTTCGGGTGAGTTGAGGTATTTGGGGGTGCCGCTGCCGATCACCCGTCCGCCAAAGCCGATGCACTCGCCCTTGATGTTGCGGATCGGGAACATGATGCGGTCCCGAAAGCGGTCGTAGCGTTTGTCGTCTTCCTCATTCACGATGACCAAGCCACTTTCGGCCAGCAGCGGATCGTCGTATTTGGGGAAGATGCTGGCTAGAGAACGCCAGCCTTCGGGCGCATAGCCCAGTCCAAAGCGCTTGGCGATCTGGCCGGACAGACCCCGGCCTTTCAGGTACTCGACCGCGCGGGGGGTGATGCGCAATTGTTCGCGGTAGGCCTGACCGGCTTTTTCGAGCACGTCGCTCAGGCTGTCTTGCTTGGCTTTTGCAGCGGCCGCTTTGGCGCGGTCTTCGGGCGACTGCTGCTCTTCGGGCACCACCATGCCCGTTTGTTGGGCCAGATCTTTCACGGCCTCAATGAAGGTCATGCCCGCGTGTTCCATCAAAAAGCCGATGGCGTTGCCGTTTTTGCCGCAGCCAAAGCAGTGGAAAAACTGCTTGGTGGGACTGACGCTGAAGCTGGGGGATTTTTCGCCGTGGAAGGGGCATAGCCCCATGAAATTGGCCCCGCCTTTCTTGAGCTGCACGTACTTGCCCACGATGTCGACCACGTCGACGCGGGACAGCAACTCCTGGATGAAAGACTGGGGGATGGCCATAAGGGACTATTTTCGCCGATAAGGGCGAGTCATTGCGGCGGCCAAGAGACTTGTTTCGGGGCAAACCAGCATGGATTTTTGATGGGGCTTAGGCAAACTGTGGAACATGGAACCCACAGCCGAAACGGAATGCCCCATGACCGATACCAAAGTCAGCATCTTTGACCAAGATTTACCCCAGACACCCGCCAACCATGCACCGATGTCGCCATTGAGCTTCATTGAGCGCACAGCCGAGGTTTACCCGACGCGCTTGGCCATCGTGCACGGTGAGTTGCGCCAGGACTGGGCGACCACCTACCGTCGCAGTCGTCAGCTGGCCAGCGCGTTAAGCAAGGCGGGCATCGGCAAGAACGACACGGTGGCGGTGATGTTGCCCAACACGCCACCCATGGTGGAGGCGCACTTTGGCATCCCGATGGCCGGTGCGGTGCTCAATGCGCTCAACACCCGTCTCGATCCGGAAACCATCGCCTTCATGCTGGACCACGGCGAGGCCAAAGCGGTGATCGTGGACCCGGAGTTTTCGAGTACCCTGAAAAAAGCGCTGGCCTTGCGTCAATCCTCCAAACCGATGTTGGTGTTGGATGTCGAGGATGCGCTGTACACCGGGCCGAGTGAAAAGATTGGTGCAAGCACTTATGAAGCTTTTGTGGCCAGTGGTGATGCGGCGTTTGCCTGGAGCTTGCCCGCCGACGAGTGGGATGCGATTGCACTGAATTACACCAGTGGCACCACGGGCAACCCCAAGGGCGTGGTGTATCACCACCGGGGTGCTGCAACGAACGCGATCTCGAACATTTTGGAATGGGACATGCCCAAGCACGCGGCGTATTTGTGGACGCTGCCTATGTTTCATTGCAATGGCTGGTGTTTTCCGTGGACGCTGGCTGCCCGCGCAGCCGTCAACGTGTGCCTGCGCCGGGTTGAAGCACAGGCCATTTTTGACGCCATCCGCCAACATGGCGTGACCCATTACTGCGGAGCGCCCATCGTGCATGGCTTGCTGGTCAACGCGCCGCAGTCCATGAAAGCGGGTGTGCCCGCGGGTGTTAAGGCCATGGTGGCGGGGGCTGCACCGCCTGCCTCAATGATCGAAGGAATGGAGCAGATGGGATTTGATCTGACCCATGTGTATGGCTTGACGGAGGTCTATGGCCCGGCCACGGTCTGCGCCCAGCATGATGACTGGAATGCATTGGATATTGGCGAGCGTGCTCGCCTGAACGCCCGTCAAGGCGTGCGCTACCACCTGGAGCGCGATGTGCGTGTGCTCGACCCTGAAACGATGCAGCCCGTGCCGCAAGACGGCGAGACCATGGGTGAAATCATGTTCAAGGGGAACATCGCGATGAAGGGTTATTTGAAGAACCCTAAAGCGACGCAGGAGGCCTTTGCAGGCGGCTGGTTCCACAGTGGCGATTTGGCCGTGCAATACCCCGATGGCTACATCAAGATCAAGGACCGCAGCAAGGACATCATCATCTCTGGTGGCGAGAACATTTCCTCCATCGAGGTGGAAGATGTGCTCTACCGCCATCCCACTGTGCTGGCGGCAGCCGTGGTGGCCAAGCCGGATGCTCGCTGGGGCGAGACGCCTTGTGCCTTTGTGGAGTTGAAGGCCGATGCCCAGGTCACAGCCGAGCAGATCGTGGCGCACTGCAAGCAACATCTGGCGGGCTTCAAGGTGCCACGCGCGGTGGTGTTTGGTGAATTGCCCAAGACCAGCACGGGCAAGATCCAGAAGTTTGAGTTGCGTAAGTTGGCCGGTTCAGCGGCCGCAATTGACGTGTGAGGTCCGTCACGGCGCGCTGAGCGCTGGAGGGGCGCGCTCAGGCGATGTCGAAGGCGTGTGTGGCAAAGTGGCCCGCACGGCGGTCAGCAAAGTAGTGTTCCAAGGTTTCCTTGACGGTGCGAAAGGCCAATTCGTCCCAAGGGATTTCTTCTTCTTTGAACAGACGCGCTTCCATGGTTTCGTGCCCGGGGTCAAACACGTCACTGGTCAGTCGTGCGCGGTAATACAGGTGCACCTGGCCCACTCTGGGCACACTCATCACCGTGAACAGGTCTTCCATGATGAACTGGGCACCGGCTTCCTCGGTGGTTTCACGCGCAGCCCCCTCTGAGGTGGATTCTCCCAATTCCATGAAACCTGCGGGCAGCGTCCATTTGCCTTTGCGAGGCTCAATGTTGCGTTGGCACAGCAGCACCTGATCACCCCAAACAGGCACGGTGCCGACCACGTTCAAGGGGTTTTCGTAATGAACGGTGTGGCACACGGTGCAGATGGCGCGCAGTTTGGTGTCGCCGTCGTCGGGCAAACGATAAGCCACCTCAGCGCCGCATTGGCGGCAATGTCGAATGGCTTCTCGTGTGTGCATGGTTTAGATTTTCAAGATGAACAAGACCACAGACGGAACGAACACGATCAGCAAGATGCGCAGCAGGTCTGAGGCCAAAAAAGGCATGATGTAGCGGAAGATGTCTTTCATCGGCACATCTTTCGTCATGCTGCTGATGATAAACACGTTCATGCCCACGGGTGGCGTGATCAGGCCAATCTCCACCACCATCAACGCCAATATGCCGAACCAGATGGCTTTGGACTCTGGGTCCATGCCCCACAAATCAATGCCCATGATGATGGGAAAGAAGATCGGGATGGTCAACAAAAGCATGGACAAGCTGTCCATCACACAGCCCAGCACCAGGTAAATGGCGATGATGGTGAACAGCACGGCCAGCGGTGCCAGGTTCATGCTGACCACCCATTTGGCCAACTCTGTATTGACTTGTGTCAGTGCCAAAAACACGTTCAGTACATCGGCCCCCAGCAAGATCAAAAAGATCATGCCGGTGCCTACAGCCGCACCATAGAGGCATTGCAACAGGCCTTCGCCGCGCAAGCCGCCCGATTTCCAGGCGACAAACCCTGTGGCAACGGTTCCAACAGAAGCCGCTTCGGTGGGAGTGAAAAAACCGCCATAAATGCCACCGATGACCACCATGAAGATAAGCAGCACGGGCCAAGTTTCGATCAGGGCCTGCAAGCGTTGGGCCCAGCTGAAGCGATCGCCTCGGGGCGCATCTTGCGGACTGACACGGGCGATGATCCCGATCACCACCATGTAGCCAATGGCTGCGATGATGCCGGGCACAAAAGCAGCCATGAACAATTTGGCGATGTTTTGCTCGGTGATGATGGCGTAAATGACCAAAGGTACCGAAGGTGGAATCAGGATGCCCAAAGTGCCACCGGCTGCGATCACGGCTGCAGACAGGCGTTCAGAGTAGTTGTGCGCTTTGAGTTCGGGCAGTGCGACTTGACCCATGGTGGCCGCTGTCGCTAAAGAAGAGCCACAAATGGCACCAAAACCTGCGCAAGAGGTGACTGCGGCCATGGCCATGCCGCCGCGCCAATGACCGATCATGGCGTTGCCTGCCTTGAACAAGGCTTTGGACAGGCCTCCATTGGTGGCGAACTGCCCCATCAGCAAGAACAGCGGCACGACCGACAAGTCATAGGTTGAATAGCGTGCAAAGGCGACGTTCTTGTAATAGTTCATCAGCGGGTCCCAACCCGACATGAACACATAGCCTACGCTGCCGGTCAGCAGCATGGCCACGCCAATGTGGATCCTGAGCGCCAACAGCAGCAACAGGACAGCGAACATCAAGGAACCCCATTCGATGCCGGTCATGGTGTGATTTCTTTCATTTTTTCAAGGGCGCGGTACAGGGCCGTGGCGGTCAACAATGCAAACGAGGGCACCAGCGGGACATAGGCCCACCAAGTTGGGATTTCCAGCAGCATCGAGGCGTCAAAGCTGCCTTGCAAGTCACGCAAGCCGACCCAGATGCGCCAGGTCAGCAATGCGGCAAAGGCGGCCAACAACAGGTGTGCCAGCATGTCGAGCAAGGCGTTGAGTCGGGCTGGGGCCTTGGCCGTGAAAAAGTCAACGATCACATGACCCGAAATCCAATGGGTGTAGGGCAGCGACATGGCCACAGCACCAGCGCACAAAAACTGCACCAGCTCGTAATCACCCAATAGCGGTGCGTTGAAGAACGCACGACCAGCAATGCTGCGCAGGGACATGAATGCCATGGCCAACAAGGTCAGGCCAGACAAAATGGCCAGCAATTTGCACAAACGGTCCAACACCCAGCCTAGGCCCTGGTATTGGCGTGTCGATATGACATGGACGGCTTCAGCCACAGGTCAACTCCTTGAAGATAAAAAAATGGGGTGGGCCGCAGCTCACCCCATGGTGCTCCAAATAAAAAACGAGGCTTTACTTGGTGTATTGCTTGATCAGGTCTTGTGCGTCTTTGAGCAAGGCTGCACCGTTTTGGCCGCGCTTGTTCATGGCATCCACCCACTCGTTGTCCTGCTCGTCGGTGGCCGCTTTCCAGCGGGCCAGCTCAGTTGGGGGGATCACAGAGATGGTCTGAGTCTTGGTTTCCTGGAAAATTTTCTTGCCAGGCACGTCGTTGCCGGCTTGAGTGGTTCCCATGAATGCCGAGAACTCGCGGCCAGAGTTTTTGTCGATGACGGCTTTCAAATCAGCAGGCAGTGACTCGTACTTGGCTTTGTTCATGGGCACCACGAACACGGTGGTGTACAGAGCTGGGTAGCTCTTGTCGGTTTCGGCACTGAACTTGGTCAGTTCGTGCACCTTCAAGCCAGGAGCCACTTCGTAAGGAATCACCGCGCCATCGATTACACCTTTGGACAAAGCTTCAGAGACCGCAGGAACAGGCATACCCACGGGCGTAGCGCCCATTTTGGCCAGCATCTTGGTGACGTTGGCGGTGGGAGCACGCATCTTCATGCCTTTGAAATCTTCCATCTTGCTGATGGGCTTGTCACGCGTGAAGATCACGCCTGGTCCGTGTACGTGCACAGCCAGCAGTTTGACGTCTTTGTGCTCATCCATGGCGTGCTTTTGCACGAAGTCCCAAGCTGCACGGCTGGTGGCAGCTGCGTTGGTCATGGTGAAGGGCAGTTCAAACACCTGGGTTTTGGCAAAGCGACCAGCTGAGTAACCTGCCACAGTCCAGACCACATCGGCCACGCCGTCTTTGGCTTGGTCATACAGCTGGGGTGGCGTACCGCCCAGTTGCATGGCAGGGTAAATTTCGCACTTCAGGCGGTCTTTGGAGTCGCGCGCAATGTTTTTGCACCAGTCGCCCAGCATGGTGGTGTGCTG
>JAGNVG010000017.1:0-15604 GCA_017986605.1 Limnohabitans sp. | reverse complement strand
GTGAAGCCCATTTCTTTGGCGTGTTCTTCGTAATTGCGGCCCACACAATAAATGCGGTGCACGGGAAAACGTTCGGGTTGGCCCAAGACCGGTACGGAGACGGTGGGCGATGGAGGGAATACAAAACTCATGAAGCTCTTTCGAGTGGGGGGAGAGGGGACAGGTAAAAATTAGCTGAGCGCGCTTACTATAGGAGCCTGTGGCAAGACAACGACTGGTGATAACCCTGTATTTTGATGGAGCAACGTGACCATGACCCCCAAGTTTGATTTGAATGCAGCGCCTGGACATTTGATCCGGCGGGCGCACCAAATCTCTGTGGCTGTATTCAATGCGCACTTGGCTTCAGCCGATGTCACACCTGTGCAATTTGCCATCTTGAATGCACTCTTGGACAGCCCAGGCATTGACCAGACCGCTCTGGCCAAACGGGTGGCTTTTGATCCGGCCACCTCGGGCTCGGTGATTGGTCGTTTGGAGAGCAAGGGCTGGGTAGCGCGCCGAGCCGATGAAACGGACCGACGCCGCAAGTTGCTGGTGCTGACCCCCGCGGGCTTGGAGGCCTTGGCAGCAATGCAGGTCGATGTGACCCGGGTTCAGACCGATATCCTGTCACCACTGTCAACTCAAGAGCAAGCGCAGTTGATGCATTTGCTCCAACAGTTCGTGGCCGGTCACGAGGCGCCTTGATTTCGGGAGCTCCCCTTGGCCCGTGCGTTCACTCGGATTTGGATGTCAGCTCGAAATGCTCGACATGGGGCGGTGCTGCAAAGAACGGACCCACGATGGCGCGCCATTCTGTGAAGAGTGGGGATTGCCGAAAACCGACCGTGTGGTCTTCCAAGGTGTCCCAGAAAATTTGCAGCACATAGCGTTCGGGGTTTTCAATGCCGCGGTTGACTTTGCCCCCCTGAAAGCCTTTGGCCTTGCAGGCCACGGTGTTCAGGCCCAGCTCAATGGCTTGTTCGAAAGCAGCTTGCTGGCCGGGGTGGATGCGGATGTCGGCGAGTTCGAGGATCATGGTCACGTTCGGATCAAAGTGAATTGACCCTCCACCATAACGCATTGTGTGAAGGTGTGTGCTGCGATGGCCAGACCCGTGCTGGCTTTCAAGGCTCAAGTTTTGTGCAGGGGTGAAGCGACTGGCCGGGAAGCATGCCAAACCATGAGTGCGAAAAGCACCGACACCAGCGCCAAGGCGGCGGTGCTGGTGATCCAGAAGGTGTCCACGCTGGGGCGCATGGGCCAGCCCGCCTCATTGAAGCCTTGGTAGGCCAGGCGGTAACCCCCGTACAAACCCACACCCCACAGCAAAGCGGTGTAGACGATCAGAGGCAGCAGGGTGATCCGGTAGCACCGCAGCAAATAGGCGCAAACGGCTTGCACCGCATCGGCCAAGTGGTAAAGCGCCACCCAGCCCAGCCACAGCGTGGCTGCTTGCACCACTTGCGGATCGGTGCTGAAGGCGTGGGCCAGGGCTTCTCGTCCCATGAATAAGAGTGCGGCACCCAGCAGTGCGGCACCGATCGCCAAGCCAATGCCCATGGCTGCAGCACGACGTGCTTTGTGGGCTTGCCCAGCACCGAGCCAATAGCCTGTGCGTGCGCTGCTGGCAATGCCCAAAGCCAATGGGACCATGTAAAGCACCGCGGCCAGACTGGCGGCGATTTGATGGCTGGCCAATGCCACGGCGCCCAGTCGCGCAATGAACAAGGCCATCAAGGTGAAAGACGTGACTTCCACCATGATGGACAAGCCAGCGGGTACCCCGAGTGCCAAAAACCGACGGATCACGGACCAGTCTGGTTTTTCGGGGCGCTGCCACAAGCGATAGGCTTGGTAGATGTCTTGAGTGCGCAAAAGCCACAAGCCCGCCAGCAGCATGATGGTGTTGACCGCCAATGTGGCCCAAGCACAGCCCACCACGCCCATGCCCGCCAAACCGGCCCCACCAAAAGTCAGGACAAAAGACAAAGGCACTTTGACCAGCAAGGCCCCAGCTTGCAACCAGGTGACCAAGCGTGGATGTCCCAGACTTTGGTTGAGGGTGCTGTACATCCGAAACAACAACGAAGGCACCAAGGCCAGCGCCAGGATGCGCAAATAGGCCCGCACATCGGGCCAAAGATCCGGGGGCACTTCGGTAGCGGACAGCCAAAGGTCAGGAAACCAAAGGCCGCTGATGCCGATCACGGCAGCGCCTGCTGCGATGTAGAGCGCTTGTCTGACCGAGCGCCCAACTTCTGCTTGACGACCTGCGCCGTGCAGCTCCGCCCAAACGGGCAGCAAAGCTTGCAGCAGCCCATTCAAGGCCACATAAATACTGATGTAGATAGAAGAGGCCAGCGACAAAACCGCCAGTGCTTGCGGACTGTAGCGGCCTGCGATCAAGGTGTCGGCGATGCCAAAGGACATCACGGCCAGTTGCCCTACCAGGACGGTGCCGGCATGGCGAGCGATGGTGCGCAGCTCGGACATGGGTCAGTTCGGTGACTGGACCGAGGGCGTGGTCAGGGCGATCGCCGGACGGTAAACGAGCAGGGTTTCGGATTTGTCGGTGGGGCGCTTGATGGCCGCCTCTTCAAGCCAACCGAGCGATTCGATTTTGGGGGACAGCAAAGACGCATTGGATTTGTCGATGATCAGCCAAGGGCAATCTGTCTGCGGCGTTTGAAGGGGCATCAACCGGGCCTGGGCGTGGTACATGAACGCCGCGCCTTGCGCCTTGCTGATGCCGGCATATTGAAGGCAAGCGGTGGGGCCCGTGACCTGCCGGACTTTGTCGACCAACGGGGCGTAGCTTCGGGCGTAATTGAGCAAAGGCAGCCACAAGGTGGTCAACAGCAACCAACAAAGAACGGCACCGCCAGCTGGCAGCACCAGACTTTTCCAGATGGCCGCGCGGTGGTAACCCGTGCGCCATTTCACCAGTGCCGCCCAGGCGATGGTGGCGATCAGTGCCAAAGCAAAGGCCGCGGTCGAAAACTCGGGCACAAACTCAGGGGCCAGGCGAGCAACATTTCGGGCTGGTGCTGCAGGTGTGCCGGTTTGCATGGCCAACCAGACGATCCAGATCACGAGGGCACAAATGCTGAAGAACAGCAGGGTGAACCAGTCGATCAAGGCGCCCAAGCTGCGCTTGAGTGTGGGCAGTGCAAATGCAGCCAAAGTGGCAATGGCCGGCAACGACGTCAGCAGTGCACGGTCCGACAGACCGGTGAACCAAGTGGCTCCCACCGTCACGGCGGCAAACCACAGCGGCAAGCCCAGGTGAGGGTAACGCCAGCCTTGTGACAATTGCCCGCGCCAGCGCCACAGCGACCACAAAGCCAAAGGCCAAGCCGGCCATGTGAACCAGGCCATCAGCTTGGCCAAGACATGCAAGTCCACTATTCTGTGAGGCACCACCCGCCAGCGCCATAAATCCAGTGCACCCGCTGTGGTGATGCAAAGCAGGCAGATAAGCGCCAGAAGACCCAAATCGAGCATGCTCAAGCGGCGTTGCGCAGGGTCTGGTTGCGCTGTGGCGCAAATGACCGAGCCACCGATGCCTAGCCACAATGCCAAAGTCGGGGCTCCTGACAAGGTCAGGCCCAACATGCCTGTGGTGATGGCCACTGCACTTTGCAGGCGGTGGCGTGTCAGCGTCGATAAGCCGAAAAACAACAGAGCGGCGAAGCACAACTGGCTGAGTGCCGGGGTCGTTTCGTGTGACAGCTGTGCCAAACCCAAGCAGGCCAGCAGCGCCAGCAAGCCGCCGTCGGCCATGGCTCGGGCGTAGTCGGCGGGTTTGGCTTCGCCACCGAATGCAAACGCCACGGGTTGAGCTGCAGGGTGGCGGGTCAGGGCATAGACCGCGTACCAAGTGGCCGCCAGCGTCGTGATCAGCATGGCGACGAAAGGCAAGCGGGCAAACGTGTCTTCTAAGCCTGATGGGGCCAGTCGTATAAAAGCGGCACCCAGCCAATAGGGCAGTAAAGCCAGATTGTTATCGGGGTTGCCCAGCAGCGTGGGTTTGAGCCAGCTGACCATGTCACCCATGCCCGGTTTGGCCAGTTGCAACATGTAGCCGAAGGCCTCGATGTCTTGCGCTTTCCAAAGAGTTCGCCCCCAAAAACCTGGCAACACATAAGCGGCGCACAGCAGCAGCAGAGCCATGCGTGGCAGTCTGCGCACGGCACTTTGCGCAACGATGGCGGGGGTCGGGTGGTTCACGGGTTCACTAGATCTCAGTTCAGGGGGCTCGATGTAGGCACCAGAAGTGGGGTGTCAAACAAAAAGGGCAGGCCGGTTGCCCGGGCTGCCCTTTTGGGGTCACCAATTCGCGAATTACTTGGCGATGGTGGTGGTCTTGCCGAAACGGTTGCGGAATTTTTCCACACGGCCGCCCATGTTGTCGACCGACTTTTGTGTGCCAGTGTAGAAGGGGTGCGACTCGCTGGTCGTGTCCAGCTTGTACAGCGGCAACTCGCGACCGTCTTCCATGGTGATCATTTCTTTGGTGTTAGCGCATGAACGTGTCACGAACTTGAAACCATTGGACATGTCTTGGAAGCAAATTTCACGGTAGTTGGGGTGAATGCCGTCTTTCATGGGGAAATCCTTTTATTTTCGCTACGGTAGCCACACTTCAGCCTATCTGAGTGCACTTTCCGCAAAACCTGACGATTATAGAGCATCAACCACCGCGACGCATCATGTCGAAGAACTCGGAGTTGTTCTTGGTGGCTTTCATGCTTTTCAAGACCATTTCCATCGCCTCGATTTCGTCCATGTTGTACATGAACTGACGCAAGATACGGGTTTTTTGCAGCACTTCGGGCTGCAAGAGCAACTCTTCGCGGCGGGTGCCGCTGCGGTTGAGGTTAATGGCCGGGAACACACGCTTTTCGTAAAGGCGGCGCTCCAGGTGAATCTCGCAGTTGCCCGTGCCCTTGAATTCTTCAAAGATCACTTCGTCCATGCGGCTGCCGGTGTCGACCAAGGCGGTGGCGATGATGGTGAGGCTGCCGCCTTCTTCCACATTGCGCGCCGCGCCAAAGAAGCGCTTGGGGCGTTGCAGGGCGTTGGCGTCCACACCACCCGAGAGCACTTTGCCAGACGAAGGCACCACGTTGTTGTAAGCGCGGGCCAGGCGGGTGATCGAGTCGAGCAAGATGACCACGTCTTTTTTCAATTCGACCAGGCGTTTGGCGCGTTCAATCACCATCTCGGCCACGTGCACGTGACGCGAAGCGGGTTCGTCAAACGTGGAAGAAATCACTTCGCCGCGCACGCTGCGCTGCATCTCGGTGACTTCTTCAGGGCGCTCGTCCACCAGCAACACCATCAAGTGAACATCGGGGTAGTTGGCCGTGATGGCGTGGGCGATCTGCTGCATCATCACCGTCTTGCCGGACTTGGGCTGAGCCACGATCAGGGCGCGCTGGCCGCGGCCCAGCGGTGCAATGATGTCGATCACGCGGGCGGTGATGTTTTCATCGCCCTTGATGTCACGCTCCAAACGCATCTGCTCTTTGGGGAACAGGGGCGTCAAGTTCTCGAACATGACTTTGTGTTTGTTGTTCTCTGGCAGATCGTCATTGACCTTGTCCAGCTTGGTCAGGGCAAAGTAGCGCTCGCCGTCTTTGGGGATGCGCACCTCGCCCTCGATCATGTCGCCGGTGTGCAGGTTAAAGCGCCGCACTTGGCTGGGACTGATGTAGATGTCGTCTGTGGAAGCGGTGTAGCTGGAGTCGGGGCTGCGCAGGAAGCCAAAACCGTCAGGCAGGATTTCCAGTACGCCGTCGGCAAACACCTGTTCGCCCGCTTTGGCGCGCTTTTTGATGATGGCAAACATCAGCTCCTGTTTGCGCATGCGGCCGGTGTTCTCGATTTCGAGCGTGTCGGCTTGCTTCAGGAGTTCGGACACATGAAGTGCCTTGAGTTCATTCAAATGCATGGATTTGGCCTGTGGCGAATCGGTCCGTCGGGGACCGTTTTCAGATAAGCGGGTGGAAATATTCAGAACCGGTCGCCGCCCGGGGTTAGGGGCTGGTGCTTCCGGCAATCAAGGCGCGGATCCCTGTTCGGGTTGCCTTGCGGAAATTATGACAGGTTTTGGTGAAGGCCAGAAAACAAAAAACCGGGCCATCATGGCCCGGTTCTGGTGAGGTCGCCTGAGCGGCTCAGCGCAAAGCCCGCATCAAGCCAATTGCTGGTCGATGAAAGCGGTCAATTGTGACTTGCTCATGGCGCCCACTTTGGTTGCAGCCAGTTGACCATTTTTGAAAATCATCAGCGTGGGGATACCACGGATACCGTACTTGCCAGGGATGTCACGGTTGTCGTCCACGTTCATCTTGGTGATTTGCAGCTTGCCTTCGTAAGCGCCCGCCACTTCGTCGAGGATGGGGGCAATCATCTTGCAAGGACCGCACCACTCGGCCCAGAAGTCGACCACCACCGGTTGGCTCGACTGGAGCACGTCGGCTTCGAAAGTGGCGTCGGTAATGTGTTTGATCAGATCGCTGGCCATGGCCTTTTCCTTGTGAACATTGAAGATGCGGCTAAAGTGGCGGCTATTTTGACAGAATCCCGCCGCCCTCGTCTGCTGGGTCTGTGTTCTTACTTTATAAATCCATGACTTTTTCTGCGCCAACTTCAGTTTCCCCCGATGTTCATTGCCTCGATGTCGAGGTGGCCATCGTTGGAGGTGGGCCAGCTGGTCTGATGGCGGCAGAGGTCTTGTCTCAGGCGGGTGTTGCCGTCCATTTGTTTGATGCCATGCCGTCTGTGGGCCGTAAATTTTTGTTGGCAGGCAAGGGGGGCTTGAACCTGACGCATGCCGAGACATCGGAGGTGTTTCGAACCCGTTATGGCAAGCGACAAGACCGTGTGGGACTGTGGTTAGATCAGATGGATGCCAATGCTGTGCGCGATTGGGCCAAAGGCTTGGGTGTTGAGACGTTTGTCGGGACATCGGGGCGCGTTTTTCCAGATGAAATGAAAGCGGCCCCTTTGCTCAGAGCTTGGTTGCACCGCTTGCGTCATCCGGAGTCCGGGGTGCCGGTGCAGTTTCATATGCGCCACCGCTGGCAAGGTTGGTCTGGAGATCATTTGGTGTTTCAGCGCACGGGTGATACCCAGCCGGTGCGTGTGCTTGCAGGGGCAACCTTGCTGGCTTTGGGGGGAGCCAGTTGGCCTCGGTTGGGGTCTGATGGCGCGTGGGTGCCCTTGTTGGCCGATCAGGGGGTTGGCATAGCGCCTCTCCAGCCCGCCAATTGCGGATTTGATGTTCTGGGACGAGATGGGCAAGGTTGGACCGAGCACTTTCGCAGCCGATATGCGGGGCATCCCCTCAAGTCGGTCGCTTTAAAGGTCGAGGCACCTGTTGGCGAACTGCATGGGCCGTTGGATGGTGTGCGGTTTGACCGAAAAGGGGAATTCGTCATCACCGATACAGGGGTGGAGGGGAGTCTGATTTACGCAGCATCTGCTTGGTTGCGCGATGATTTGGCACTTGGCTCAGCTTGTTTCACGCTGGATTTGTTGCCAGACAAGTCACTGGAACAGGTGCGCTCAGAAGTTCGTTGGCCGCGTGGGAGCCGCAGTTTGTCCAGTCATTTGAAGAGCCGCTTGGGGCTGGATGGCGTCAAAATGGGTCTTTTATATGAGCTTTGCGCGACCGCAACATTGGCCGACCCCGATGCATTGGCGACCAGTTTGAAGGGCTTGTCTGTGCCACTTAAAAGGCCTAGACCTGTCGAGGAGGCAATCAGCACGGCCGGTGGTGTTGTATTGGAAGACTTAAGTTCGGATTTGATGCTGCTCAGCCATCCCGGGGTGTATTGCGCAGGGGAGATGCTTGACTGGGAGGCTCCGACGGGCGGTTACCTGTTGACCGCTTGTTTGGCCAGCGGTTGGCGTGCAGGCCAAGGTATTTTGGCAAATTTGTAACAATTTCACACAAGTGGTGTATTCCTTCTGGCCTCGTGCTGCGTTGTTGTCATGTGAATAACTTCATCTATCACGAGGTCAACATGACTCCAGATGCTTCCCAAGAATACCAGCGTGCCGTTGAAGAGGCCGCCAACGCTTTCATGAAAGTGATGGCTTTGCGTGGATTCAATGTGCGCGACTACCCTCAGAATTTTGTGGCCCAGATGACGGCTCAGACACGCTTGGCTTTTGAGACCAACCGGGCCGGAGCGCACAAAAACGCCGATGCACTGGTATCTGAATTGCTTCGTGCCGCGCCAACAGCGCCTCAGCTGGTGAGCTCGGCCAAAGTCAAATCTTTGCCTTTTCCGTCATTGCGCCGTCGCATGGCGTGATGTACGCGCAAGACCAGTGACAGTGCTTAGGCGGGGTGGCATGACTGATGGGGTGGTCAGTCATGGCAGATGTAAGTTGACGAGCCTTGACCCCGGCACTGGCTCCACAGTTAGGGCTGCTTGGTTCCCCACCTGACCCGGTTGGCCGCTTCACCATGCGGGAAGGCCCGTCGAGCGTGATTGTAGGCGAGCTTGATGGTGGTTTTGGGCTAGACCGTCTTTTTTCCTGTTTCCCTGAGGGTCTAGCGAGTGAGTCTTCATAAGGCTTGCTCAGACCCGCCACAAACAGTGCTCACCAGCCCGATAGAATCAGGCCCATGTCTTATCTCGTTCTCGCGCGCAAATACCGCCCCCGCAATTTCACTGAAATGGTGGGGCAGGAGCACGTGGTTCAAGCGCTCACCAATGCCCTTGTGCAGCAGCGTCTGCACCACGCGTACTTGTTCACGGGCACTCGGGGGGTCGGCAAAACGACTGTGTCGAGGATATTGGCCAAGTCGCTCAACTGCCAGGGCTTGGACGGACAAGGGGGCATCACCGCCGAGCCCTGCGGCGTATGCCAAGCTTGCCGTGACATCGATGCCGGTCGATTTGTGGATTACACCGAGCTGGACGCGGCCTCGAACAGGGGCGTGGACGAGGTGCAGAGTCTGCTGGAGCAGGCCGTTTACAAGCCTGTGCAGGGGCGTTTCAAGGTTTTCATGATCGACGAGGTGCACATGCTCACCAACACCGCGTTCAACGCGATGTTGAAGACCCTGGAAGAACCCCCTGAATATTTGAAGTTCGTGCTGGCCACGACCGATCCGCAAAAAGTGCCCGTGACGGTGCTGTCGCGTTGTTTGCAATTCAATTTGCGGCCCATGGCCCCCGAGACGGTGTTTGAACACCTGACACAAGTGCTGGCCGCCGAGCAGTTGAGCGCCGAGCCTTTGGCATTGCGGTTGTTGGCGCGGGCAGCACGTGGCTCCATGCGCGATGCCCTGAGCCTGACTGACCAAGCGATTGCGTTTGGCAATGGCTTGGTACAAGAGGCCGGCGTGCGTCAGATGCTGGGCAGTGTGGACCGTAGCCACGTCATGCACATGATTCGAGCCTTGACTGAGGGTGATGGCGCAGCCGTGGTGGCCCAAGTCAATGCCTTGCGCTTGCAAGGCGTGTCGGCTGCGGCCACGCTGGAAGACATGGCCATGCTGTTGCAGCGCATGGCGGTGATGCAAATGGTGCCGAGCATGGCGCAAGATGGTGACGACCCGGACACCCAAGGTTTGGCCGATTTGGCCCAAGCCATGCCCGCAGAAGAAACCCAGTTGCTGTACAGCTTGTGTCTGCACGGACGCACCGAGTTGGGCTTGGCCCCAGACGAATATGCGGCATTGACCATGGTTTTGTTGCGCCTTTTGGCCTTCAAACCCCAGGCAGGGTTGGCTGAAAAAAAAAGCCCGCGAATCAGCCCTGAGCCACTGACTCAGCCTGCAGGTCAAACGGCTGCAGTACCTACCTCCGTTGCGTCTGCCGCTGCGAAGCCACCCGCAGGCACACTGCCGCAACGTCATCCCACCCCCGCGCCGCCTGCTGCGGTCATCGCACCCCCTCTCTCTGATGCCCCCAAGTCAAGGGTTGCAGAGCCTGTTCGGGAGGCAGCACCAGCCGCAACTGTCACGGCTGTGCAGGCCAGCATGCCTCCTGCGCCGTCGGAGCCGCCGCCTTGGGAAGATTGGCCCGACACCAACGACTACGCCGATTCAGCGCAGCAGCTTGTTGCCTCCTTATCCCCTGAACCTCGGGCTTCCTCACTGCAGTCCTTGCCTGTGCGGGAAGCCTCCGAGCCGTCTGTGCGGGTCGATGTGCCCAAGCCCGTGAGCAGCGCACCCTTGCAAACAACGCCTGAAGGCGATGTCTGGCTGGATCTGGTGCAAGGCTTGATGGCGCAAGAGGCCATCACCGCCTTGGTGCGCGAGTTGGCTTTGCAGTCCCAATTGGTGGCCCGCGATGGTGACCAATGGCAATTGCGTGTGGAGCGGGAAACCCTCAACCACCCCGCCAGCCGTGAACGACTGCAAGCCGCTTTGTCAGCCGCCGGGCAAGGCGCGGTGAAATTGCACATCGAAGTTGGTGCCGTGACCGACAGTCCTTCCAAGCGCTTGGCGGTGTTGGCCGCCGCCAAAATGGAGGCCGCTCAGTCTTTGATTCAGAACGACCCCTTGGTGCAAGCCATGGTGCGAGATTTCGGCGCCAAAATTGTGCCGGGCAGTATCCAGCTGATTTGATTTTTATTTTCTATTTCATCCCCCTTCAAAGGAAACCCCATGTTCAACAAAGGACAACTCGCTGGCTTGATGAAACAAGCCCAGGCCATGCAGGACAACCTCAAAAAAGCCCAAGACGAACTGGCTTTTGTCGAAGTAGAGGGCCAATCGGGTTCGGGTATGGTCAAGGTCTTGATGACTTGTAAGCACAGCGTGCGCCGCGTCACTATTGATCCCAGCTTGCTGGCCGATGACAAGGACATGCTCGAAGACTTGGTTGCGGCCGCATTCAATGATGCGGTACGTCAAGCCGAAGAGGTTTCGCAGCAAAAAATGGGCAAACTGACCGCGGGCCTGCCGCCTGGCATGAAGTTGCCTTTCTGATCGACTGAACCGCACTCTATGGCCGACACACACGCACTTGCCACTTTGGTTCAAGCCCTCAAGGGTTTGCCAGGGGTGGGCATCAAGTCGGCCCAGCGCATGGCCTTTCAATTGCTGCAAAACGACCGTGCCACGGCCCGGCAACTGGCAGCCGCGTTGCACAATGCAGTCGAAAAAATTCAGCATTGCGCTTGTTGCCACACCTTTACCGAAGCCGAGTTGTGCGACACCTGTCTGGATTTGACGCGCGACCGAACTGTGCTTTGCGTCATCGAAACCCCGGCCGATCAGTCGGCCATCGAACGCACAGGCACTTACAGGGGCCTGTATTTCGTGCTCATGGGCAAGCTCAGCCCGCTCGACGGCATTGGGCCGCACGACATTGGCTTGGCCAAGCTCAAGCAGCGTGTGGCTGATGGGGTGCTGACGGAAGTGATTTTGGCCACCAACTTCACGGCTGAAGGCGAGGCCACAGCCCATGTGATTTCAGAAATGATTCGTCAGCAGGGCCTCAAAGTGACCCGTTTGGCGCGTGGGGTGCCGGCTGGCAGTGAGCTTGAGTATGTGGATTTGGGCACCATTGCCCATGCGCTGGTCGACCGACGCTGAAGCTCAATAGCTGGTGAGTGCCCGGCGTTTGATTTGCCTTGGCCTGTCAACTACCTGCAATCCATTACGTGAAAACCCGCTCGGGATGATTCCCGATGCGCAAGAACCCGCTTGTCTCTATGCTCAAGGCATCGAATTTCCGATGTGTATAGGAGGTGATGGGTGTCTCACGACATTTGGCGAAGACGTTCTGTTTTGCTGGGGGCCTTGGCGGCTCTGGCCCAGCCGTCTTTGTCTCGGGCGGCTGTGGACCCTTGGCGTGGAGGCCCTCGCGTCACCATCGCACTGGCGGCCCGACAAAGCCTCTATCACCTGCCGCTGACCTTGGCAGAACACTTGGGTTATTTCCGGCAATCTGGCATTGCGGTGGACTGGTTGGCGCATGAGTCCGGTGCCAAAGCGGTGAGCAGTGTTGTACAGGGGCAGGCGGAAGTCGTTGCGTGCGCCTTCGAGCATTTGTTTGGATTGCAAAAAAAAGGGCTGAATTACCAGGCCTTTGTCCAGATGGGGCGAACCCCGCAAGTCAGTTTGGGTGTGTCAACGCGTCTGGAGTTGCGAACGGTCATGGGGCTCAAGGGGGCTCGCTTGGGGATCACTTCGCTGGATTCCATCACCTATTGGATGGCGTGCCAATGGCTTTTGCAAAACGGTCTGCTGCCAGAAGATGTGGTTTTTGTAGAGGTGGGGTCATCGGTCTCGGTGGTGGATGCTTTGCGCAATGGCGTGATCGATGCCTTGTGTCACCCCGATCCTGTCATGCATTGGCTGGAGCAGAAAAATGAAATTCGGATCATCGGCGAGGCGCGAACACTGATGTCGAGTCGCAAGCTCCTGGGAGGACCGGTGCCGGGTGCTTGCTTGTTGGCGAAAACAGACTTTTTGCAACGTCAGCCGGATGTGGCCCAGGCTTTGACCAATGCGGTTGTGCACGCACTCAAATGGCTGCAAACAGCGGGTTTGACGGATATCTTGAAGACGGTCCCATCCCATCATTGGCTGGGAGACCGGGCCATTTACTTGGGGGCGTTCGAGAAATTGCGTGAATCCTATGCCTTGGATGGTGTGATCGCAGGGGATGCCGTGCTCAATGCTTGGCGTGCGCATGTCCGTTTACCCAACGCTTTGGGCGGTACTTCATTGCCCTTGGAGCGGACCTTCACCAACACTTTTGCGACAAAAGCGAAAAATCGTTTTGCTGCATGAGCTGTTTTGGCGAAGAGCCTTGGATCAGCGTTTGGGTTTGACCACTTTTTGACGTGGAGATGGCGCTGCTTTGTGCGCGCTTTTCGGGCTGCTGGGGGATGTCCGGGCGACCCTGCGTGAGGCTTGGGATGGGACCAAAATCGTCAGCTTTTGACCTGCGGTCAATCGCGCACCAGATTTGATCTTGTTCCAAGTGGCCATATTGGCTTCGGAGACGCCGTGTCTTGCCGCCAGAGTGGCCAAGGAGTCGTTTTTGCGAGCCTGAACCGAAATCCTTTTCAGTACCACCTCTGGCGCGAGCCCCAGTTGGCCGTTGTCCGCCAAATGTTCCGTGACGTCGTTGTCAAGGCGTCCTTTGCGGTGCACCAGCAAAGTGGAGCCGGAGGTGATCATCATTCGAGGTGGGATGCTGTTGACTGCGCGCAGCTGGTCAACAGGCATGTCCAGCTGTTGCGCGACCTCTTCAGGCTTCATGGTTCTGGGGGCTTGCCAGGCGGTCCAGGTGGCCAAAGGACGGTTGGCATGGGCTTGTAAGTTGCGCTCAAAAATCGTGGCATTGTCCCAAGGCAAGAGTATTTGCGGTGTGCCCGCGGCCAGAATCACTGGACGGTTCATGGACGGGTTGAGTGCCTTGAAATCTTCCAGGCTCACGTTGGCCAATTTGACGGCCACCGCGACGTCGATGTCCCGCTCGATCGGCACGCTTTTGAAATAAGGGTGGTTTTGGATCAGGGGGAGTTGGGTTTTGAAGGCCTCGGGTTGCGCCACGATGTTTTTGACCGCTTGCAGTTTGGGCACGTAGTAGCGGGTTTCGTTGGGCATGTTCAAGTCGCTGTAGGTCAGCGGCTTGCCTTGTGCTTTGTTGCGGGCAAGTGCGCGGCCCACGCTGCCTTCGCCCCAGTTGTAGGCGGCCAAGGCCAGGTGCCAATCGCCAAACATGCCGTAGAGCTTTTGCAAGTAATCGAGCGCGGCACGCGTGGACTCGAGTACATCCCGGCGATCGTCCCTGAACAGGTTTTGCTTGAGGTCAAAGTACTTGCCCGTGGCGGGCATGAACTGCCACATGCCTGCCGCTTTGGCGCTGGACACCGCTTGTGGGTTGAATGCGGATTCAATGAAAGGCAGCAGGGCCAATTCGGTCGGCATGTTTCTGCGCTCCAACTCCTCCACCACATGGAAGAGGTAAGGCCGTGAGCGCTCGGTCATGCGCAGCATGTAATCGGGGCGGCTGGCGTACCACTGTTCCCGGTTGCGGACCAGGTCGTTTTCCAGATCGGGCATGGCAAATCCGCGGCGAATTCGTTCCCACACATCGGTCGGTGGGGTGAGCCCGATGGTGCTGTTCGGCTTGAGCAACACAGGCCGATCTTCTGTGGGCGATGCAGCGGGATTGGTCGTCGATTTTGGCGTGCCTGCGCTTGTGGACGGCGGCAACGCAGCGCTTTCAGTCGGGGGGGCGTTGGGCGTGGTGGCGGGCGGCGTGGCGCATCCGCCCAGCACCAAGGCCAGCCCTGCACAGACGGCGGCGCTCCATGCTCGTCCACGGCGCAGAAGTGAAGCTGGCGCTGTTGCGCTGTGCGGGGGTAATGTATTCATCAAAATTCGTTTTTCCATGAGCGAAGTGCGGCAAAGGTGGTGATGTCATCCAGGGCATGTGCATCGCGTTGCCTGATCGCTTGGGTGACAGCGCTGCTTCGACTGCGCAAAAAAGGGTTGATGGCCCGCTCGATGGACAGCGAAACGGGCAGGGTAGGTTGTTGGTCTCGTCGCAAAGCGGCGCATGCCTTTGCATAGGTCTGTAGTTCAAGATTGTCCGGGTCGACCACCAGGGCGAATTTCAGATTTGACAAGGTGTACTCGTGAGCGCAGCAGACACGCGTGTCGCCGGGCAGAGCGGCCAAGCGGTCCAGTGAGTCGAGCATTTGGGCGGCGGTGCCTTCAAACAGCCGACCGCAACCGCCAGAAAACAAGGTGTCTCCGCAAAAAAGAAGGGGGGCCTGTCCCGAGGGCTGCGCCCAGAAAGCAATGTGCCCCAATGTGTGGCCTGGCACATCATGGACGTCAAAGTGCAGGCCATGCCAGTCTAGGCGGTCTCCTTGCTGCAGGCCTTGTGACTGAACCGGCATCTTTTCCATGGCCGGACCTGCGACCTGTGCGCCAGTGCGTGCAATCAACTCAGGCAGACCGCCTGTGTGGTCCGCATGGTGGTGCGTGACTAGAATCATGTCCAGCTGCAAGCCAGGATGTTGCTGCAACCAAGCCAAAACCGGTGCGCTGTCGCCGGGGTCAACCACCAGCGCGTGGTGGTCATCGTGTAACAACCAGATGTAGTTGTCGGAGAAGGCGGGCAGTGCAATGAGTTTCATGGAGAGTCAGATTATAGAAAGCCAGCATTCATGTGGGGCTTGGTTGACCGATTTGGGGCAGCCGGTGGCGTCACGCATGCTCCGCTGGGAGCAGCAACAAGCCGACGAATTGTTGGCCGATGTCTTCGGATACCACGCGGTGCAATTGGGCTGGCCGAATTTGCAGGCTCTGCGAAGCAATCGAATGCCCCATCGCTGGATGGCCCAGGCCGAATTCGAATCAGAAGGGCTGTTGACGGCCTCGGATGCCAGCCCTTGGCCGGATGTTGGTCTGGACAGCCGCGCTTGGCCATGGCCTGCAGACAGTTTGGATTTGGTTGTTTTGCCCCATGCCCTGGAGCGTTCGTCCGATCCGCATGCGTGTTTGCGCGAAGTCGAGCGGGTTCTGATTCCGGAAGGACAGGTCTTGATCACCGGACTCAATCCTTGGAGTTGGTGGGGGCGGCGCCTATCGAAGGGGCAACGAAGCCTCGCTGCG
>JAGNVG010000120.1:2112-6759 GCA_017986605.1 Limnohabitans sp. | reverse complement strand
CCATTTAAAAGCTTAAAGGCATTCGGTGAAATTCACTGGATGCCTTTTTCTTTGATGACTCAGAACTGAATTTTTAATGAAACAGGAGACTTGCCATGCCTCGTCTTTTGATCAGCGAAAACGCTGTCCATCCAGCTATCCTCCAAAAAATCGCCGACAACCATGTTGATGTGATTCAGCAAGTCATTTTTGCCGTTCGATAACATCCCACCGTTGTTGTTTGCATGGCAGGGAATCTGGTGGTGGGCAAGGCCCGCAAGTTGCTAGATGCTAGCCATGAGCCGACCTGAACATTGGCGCTCGGACAGTGCGGGTGATTCTGTGGTGGTCCTCGATATTCCCGCATCGTTGTCCCGTCACCGTGACTTCGACATTGACGAGACTTTGATCGTCTGCGTCCCTGAGGACGGGATTCAAGCATGGCAAGAGTTGAATCTGGAAGTTGATGGGCGCAAGCAATGGTTACGCCCTATTTTCAGCAGCTGTCAAGGTCAAACCGATGGGCTGGATTACCACTGCCGCATACATCTTCAAGCGGAACGCGCCCTGCGGATTCGCGCCTTGGCGTTCACCCGTGGGGCAACGGTGTCGTCATTGTTCATTGAGGCCAGAGAAGAGTCGTGATGACAGGGGGTGATCACGGTCCTCTGTGTGATTAACCCACCTGTGCCGAGGCTTTCTGGTTA
Organism: Limnohabitans sp.; assembly: GCA_017986605.1. Classification (GTDB taxonomy): domain Bacteria; phylum Pseudomonadota; class Gammaproteobacteria; order Burkholderiales; family Burkholderiaceae_C; genus Limnohabitans_A. Next base: position 6,073 of record JAGNVG010000120.1, on the reverse strand, counting down.
TCACTTGTGTGCAATTCGATGTATCGGCCTGCCAAGAACGCGGTGAAGAACCCGTTGAACCAATCCATGTTGATGGGTTTGGACATGAAGATGGTTCCTTCTGGCAGACCGCCTCGACCATCGATCTCTTCGGGCGTCAGAGCAGACAGTACCAAAGTCGTCATGCGATTGAATTGAGAGTTCTGGCGGAGCGTGCGCAGCAACTCGAAGCCGTCAACGCCCGGCATGTCAAGATCGGTGATCAGAACATCGGGCTTGATGCTGGAGATGTCGATCAAGGCTTCCAGACCTGACGACATGGCGGTGCAGTCAACAGGCATGCTGGATCGGTTGCAATAACCGCGCAGCATCTCACGTGTCACTGCATCGTCTTCTACCAGCAAAACACGAAGTCGGTTATCACGCGGCTCATTCTGTATGGTGAGCATGTTGTGCTTGCGTTGGTATTCGCGGATGGAAGGCATCGAAATGCGACGGTGGCCTCCTTGCGTTTTCCAAGCTTGCAGCTCGTTTTTTTCGACCAATGTCTGAATGGTACCGACCGACAGCCCGAGCAGTTTGGCTGCATAGGTGGTGCCGCAGTAATCTTCCGGGGTGTCAGGTGTAGTGTTTGTTTGCATAATGGATTCATTTTAGTAATAAAAGTACAAAATTCAATCGACTTAAATCGTTAAAGATTGTTAAATTTTTACTTAAAAGATACAAATTTCCAGTTTGAGGGGGTGTTTCTTCGTTTTGCAAACAATTTTGCACACGTATTCTGGCAGCTGTTGGTGCTAAAAATCTCAAATTCACCATCGTCTCAAAAAGTGTTGGCTTGGTCTCGGCTGTGACAAAGCCATGTAAGCCTTCAAGACAAGGGGCGATTAACATGCACCACACACATACATTCTGGAGACTGCTGATGTCCGCTCATGCTGCTGTTTGGCCCGCGCGTTTGCCAGCCAAGATAACCCCGCCAGCCACATCGCTGTGGATGAATCTGGCGATCAGCGCCATGCGATACCCGAACAAAGCCGCGTTGGTGTTCATGGGGCGTATGTGGACTTTTAGCGAGTTGATGCTCCATGCGGAGCAACTGGCCAAGCATTTGGCCATTTTGGGCGTAAAGGCGGGTGACCGGGTGGTGCTCGACATGCAAAATTGTCCGCAATTGGTGATGACCCATTTCGCCATCTTGAGACTGGATGCCGTAGTGGTCCCCGTTAATCCGATGAATCGTGCTGAAGAATTGAAGCATTACATCACCGACCCGGACACCCGAGTGGCCGTGACCACAGCAGATTTGGCGCCAGATTTGGCGCAAGCCAGCGAAGCACTGCCCGCAGAGCAACGATTGCACCATTTGGTGGTTACGCAATTCACCGATGTGTTTGATGGCGAGATCGTGGGTCCTGAGGACCTGCCTGAGGCCTGGCGTGCCTGGTTGCTGCCTGTGCGTCCATTGCCTGTCATGGCATCGGGTCAAGCCCATGCATGGCGAGATTTGATGGCCGCACCGTCAACATCGCAATTGCCGCCTGTGAAGGCTGGGCCGAATGATTTGGCTGTTTTGCCTTATACGAGCGGCACCACGGGTTTGCCCAAGGGCTGCATGCACACACACGGCACCATCATGCACAACGCCATGGCCAGCGGCTTGTGGGGCAACGGTACGCCGGAGAACGTCACGCTCTGCGTAGTGCCCATGTTCCACATCACCGGCATGGTCAGCGTGATGCACACCAACATTTTGTTGGGTGCCAGTTTGGTGATCATGCCGCGCTGGGACCGTGACGTGGCGGGGCATTTGATCTCCAAATGGCGCGTGACCCACTGGACCAACATCCCCACCATGGTGATCGACTTGTTGGGCAGCCCGCACATGGACAGCTACAACTTGAACAGCTTGGTCTACATTGGCGGCGGTGGCGCGGCCATGCCCGAGGCTGTGGCCCAGCGCTTGTTGGATCAGTTCGGCCTGCGCTATGTAGAGGGTTATGGTTTGACCGAAACTGCAGCACCGTCTCACACCAACCCGCCGGATGCACCCAAAAAACAATGTCTGGGCATCCCGTTCATGAGTGTGTCCTCGCACATCGTCGACCCCGAGACCCTGGCCGAGCTGTCGCCCGGAGAGTCGGGCGAAATCGTGATCAGTGGCCCGCAGGTATTCAAGGGCTACTGGAAGCGTCCAGAGGCCACTGATGCAGCATTTTTTGAGCGCGATGGCAAAAGCTTTTTCCGCTCCGGCGACATGGGCCGGGTCGATGAAGAGGGCTACTTTTTCATGACCGATCGGCTCAAGCGCATGATCAACGCCAGCGGCTTCAAGGTTTGGCCTGCTGAGGTCGAGGCTTTGATGTTCCGCCACCCGGCCATCCAGGAGGCCTGCATCATTGCCACCCGCGACGCTTACCGAGGCGAGTCGGTCAAGGCGGTGGTGGTTTTGCGGCAGGACCACAAGGGCAAAGTTACTGAGCAAGACATCATCGACTGGTGTCGTGAGAACATGGCGGTTTACAAAATGCCCCGCGCCGTGAGTTTTGTCGATGCCTTGCCCAAGAGCGGCAGCGGCAAGGTCATGTGGCGGGCATTGCAAGAGGCCGAAATGGCCGCCCTGGTGGACACCGAAGCCAAACCCCAATGAGTCTGAAACTGTCCATCCTCGACCAGTCCGCTGCCGCCTTCGGGCGCGGGCAGGACGAGACCATTCGCCAGACGCTGGCGCTGGCTCAGCAAGCCGAGGCCTGGGGCTACCACCGCTTTTGGGTGAGCGAACACCACAGCCACCCCAGCATCGTGGGCACAGCCCCCGAGGTGTTGATGGCCGCCATCGCCGCCCGCACCCAGCGCATCCGCTTGGGCAGCGCGGGCGTGATGCTGCCGCACTACGCGGCGCTCAAGGTGGCCGAGCAGTTCCGCGTGCTCGATGCGCTGGCACCTGGGCGCATTGATCTGGGTGTGGGCCGTGCACCGGGCAGCGACGGGCGCGCGGCGCAACTGCTCAACCCGGACCGTAACGCTTCTGAGCGCTTTCCGCAGCAGGTCATGGAGCTGCAAGCCTGGGTGAACGGGCAGAATCTGCCACCCAGCCACCCTGGGCACAACGTCTACGCCTACCCGCAGTCGGGCACTGCACCCACGGTGTGGATGTTGGGCAGCTCAGACTATGGTGCACAGCTGGCCGCACACTTGGGGCTTCCCTATGCGTTTGCTTACTTCATCACCGACGGACAAGGCGTTGACGAAGCGCTGCAGATTTACCGTGAAACTTTCCGCCCCAGTGCGGGCCTTCAAAAACCAAGCGCCGCTTTGTGTGTGTGGGCCTTGGCCGCTGACACCGACGCAGAAGCGATGCGCCTGTTTGAGAGCCGTGCTCGCTGGAAGATGGACCGCAACTTGGGCCGCATCGGGCCACTCTTGCCGCCTGAAGAAGCAGCGCGAGACTACAGCCCGGCCGAGCAGTTCGCACTGGAGCGCCTGCGCGACTCGGCCCTGATTGGCTCGGCTGCCACCGTGGGCCGTAAGCTGCGCCAGCTGGCCGCACGTCTGGAGGTCGATGAGCTGGTGGTCATCACCTGGACACATGACCCTGCAGCCCAAATGCGTTCTTATGAGCTGCTCGCCCAAGAATTTGCATTGACGGCAAACTCCTGAATTCAGACTTTTCAACTCATAGGATTTTTGACATGTTCACCACCGCAATTGCTGGCAGCTTGCCCAAACCCGCTTGGTTGGCCGAGACCGAAAAACTCTGGCCCCAGTGGACCACCCAAGGCCCTGAGTTGCAGCAAGCCAAGGCCGATGCCACATTGCTGTGGATCAAGGCGCAGGAAGACGCAGGGCTGGACGTGATCGGCGACGGCGAGCAGGCCCGTCAGCACTTTGTGCACGGCTTTGTGGAGCAGGTCGAGGGCATCGACTTCGTCAACAAAGTCACCATGGGCATCCGCAACAACCGCTACGACGCGCAGGTGCC
>JAGNVG010000120.1:0-2012 GCA_017986605.1 Limnohabitans sp. | reverse complement strand
CGGCTGATCGCCTGCACCAACTGCGGCTTGGCTCCCATGAGCCGTGCGGTGGCCGAGGCCAAGCTCAAGGCGCTGGCTGAAGGCGCCAAACTGGCCAGCCAGCGTTACGCTTGAAGTCTTGTTTGAGCAGATGCCTGACGTTACGCCGCAAGAGCGATGTCGTCGGGCATGCTGAGTACACCGGTTGCAGGGTCGTAACCGGTTTTACGCAAGTGCAGAGCCAAAGCGGCGTCCATTGATTGTGAGTGGTTGGCGAACCACTGGCCCAGTTCGTCGGCCATTTTTCGGATTAAGGCCAAGTCGCCCGACTCCCCGGCTTTCAAGCCTTCTTGCATGACATCGAGTACCACCTTGTGCTGCGTGATGTGGATGTGGGCTGAAGGGAACAAACTGGTGCGCATCCAACGGTCTTCCCGCTCAAATACATGTGCGGTGTGCAGAACCAAGTCACGCCAGCGAGAGACCAAAGACGTGTCGGGCGCTTCATGCGCCAAGTCCAGCAAGGTCACGAAAGTTTTCAGGCCGGCGTCCATCGCGGGCATGTCCAGTGACAGCGCATCGCTCCATTGCAATCTGCTCATTTTCTCTCCTGTGCGATGGATGCAGATTAAGCTCATGCCCTGCGCAGGGCCTTGATCCACATCAGCTTGCGCTTTGAAAAATGGCCACCTCGGTCTAGCAGCACAGCTCGGCGTTATGCTTGCGCTCTTTGCTTGATTCCTACTGGACGTTTTCATGCCCCAACAAACGCTGCAGCCCCCTTTGACCGAGCCTGGTCAGCTCAATGCCACCTTGGTGGAACAAGGCTTTGCGGTGCTCGGTGCCGCCAGCGTTTGCGCTTTGGCAGGCGTCCCGATCGAGGCCTTGCAAGCGCTCGAATCCAGCTGGAACGATTTGCCGCCCGACCAGTACCTCAAGGACGGTGGGCGCTACCGCCGCCGCCGTCATGCCAGTTTCGAGGTGACGGGCAACCAAACAATGGCCACCCCACACCGCGCGCATTGGCAGCCCGTGTCCTACAACGCCTTGCATGGCGGCATGCAGCGCTGGTTTGACCCCATGGCCACTGAAGTGGTGCAGCAAGTGGCGTGGCAAAAAGTGTTGTGTTGGCTGGCCCGTGTCGCTTCGGACGCGCAGGGCGATCAGACCTGGTTCACCGAAGCCCACCAGTTTCGCATCGACACCACCGACGGCATTGGCCGCCCTACACCCGAAGGCGCACACCGCGATGGCGTGAACTGGGTCGCGGTGTTTTTGGTGGGGCGCCACGGCATCAAAGGTGGCGAAACCCGCGTGTTTGACATGGACAGTCCACGGGGCCAGCGCTTTACTTTGACCGAGCCGTGGTCATTGCTGTTGCTGGACGACAGCCGCGTGATTCACGAAACCACCCCGATCCAGCCAGAGCAAGAAGGCGGTTGGCGCGACACCTTGGTCATTACCTTGCGAGCAGGCAGTTTTCTGGATGACCCAGAGCCGGGTCATCCAGCACAGCCTTGAGCTGCCTGAGGGGGGGGGAGGGTCAGTCGCGGAAATTGTCAAAAGACAAAGGCAGCTCGGTCATGTCCTTGCGCAGCAGGGCCATGGCGGCTTGCAGGTCGTCGCGCTTGGCGCCGGTCACGCGCACCGCATCGCCTTGAATGGAGGCCTGCACCTTGATCTTGCTGTCTTTGATCAGTCGGGTGATTTTCTTGGCGTCTTCGGTCTCGATGCCGTTTTTGACCTTGATCACTTGCTTGACCTTGTCGCCGCCGATTTTTTCGACTTTGCCAATATCCAGAAAACGCACGTCCACGTTGCGCTTGGTCAGTTTGTTGCGCAGGATGTCTTCCACCTGAGTCAGTTGAAACTCGGCATCGCCGAACATCGTGATCTCCTTGTCCTTGAGCTCGATGTTGGCCGAGGTGCCTTTGAAGTCAAATCGGGTGCCGATTTCTTTGGCAGAAGTGTCAACGGCGTTGCGCACTTCGACCATATTGGGTTCGCAAACGGTATCAAACGAGGGCATGGCA
>JAGNVG010000119.1 GCA_017986605.1 Limnohabitans sp. | reverse complement strand
GGTTGAAAGCTGCTGACGAAGGGGGTGGCCACAAAGCCAGCGCCTACGGCACCTGCGCAACCGGAGGCAATCAGCCAGGTCCGTTTGCTGCTGTCGACTGGGGTGTCACTCATGGGAATCCTCTAGCGAGTCGTTATCAGGGTCAACCCGGGATTGTAGCGGAGTGAAACAAACAACCGACTTACAAGTCCCAACCCATCATCATTCTTACGTCACAATGCGAACCCTCTGCATATTTTTTTGGAGCTGTACAGATGTCATTTGTTGAGGAATTCAAATCTTTTGCCCTCAAAGGCAACGTGATGGACTTGGCCGTCGGCGTGATCATTGGTGGGGCATTTGGGAAAATAGTTGACTCGGTCGTTGGCGATCTGATCATGCCGCTGATCAGCAAGGCCTTTGGCGGACTGGATTTTTCCAACTACTACATCGCCTTGGCTGGCCAAACCGCTGGACTTTCACTGCTCGAAGCCAAAAAAATGGGTGCCGTGTTCGCTTATGGCAGCTTCATCACCATCGCTCTGAACTTCATCATCTTGGCCTTCATCATTTTCTTGATGGTTCGCCAAATGAACCGGCTGACCGCGGTCAAAGAAAAACAAGCGGCACCCGCAGCTGCACCCATCACGCCAGAAGACGTCTTGCTGTTGCGTGAGATCCGCGACAGCTTGAAGAACAAAGGCTGAAGACCTTGAATGGTCAGTGCGCACCACTGACCATTTGGCGTGCCATGCGAATGGCCTCGACCATGCTGCTGGCGTCAGCCACACCTTGACCAGCCAAGTCCATGGCGGTGCCATGGTCTGGGCTTGTTCTCACCAGGGGCAAGCCTAGCGTGACGTTCACGCCCTGCTCCACCCCCAAGTATTTGACCGGGATCAAGCCCTGGTCGTGGTACATCGCGATGACCACGTCAAATTCACGCTGACCGTCGGCCTGTTTGCGTGCTCGCATAAATACGGTGTCCGGGGCATAAGGGCCATGCACATCGAGCCCCTCCTGCTTGGCCACTGACAGGCAAGGCTGCAGGACTTCGATTTCCTCTCGACCAAACAAGCCCCCCTCTCCCGCATGCGGGTTCACGCCTGCGACCGCCATACGCGGCCTGCGACCCAGAATGGGGGTCAAAGATGCATCGGTGATGCGCAAGGTCTGCAACACACGCTCCATCGAGATGGCCTCCAGTGCGTCCCGCAAAGAGACATGGATGCTCACCAGCACCGTGCGCAGCTCGTTATTGGCCAACATCATGCGCACAGGCATCTCCTTCAATGCAACCCCGATGTGTTTGGCCGCTTCGGCTTGCAGCAACTCTGTATGTCCCGGATATTGGTCATAGGGAGCACCCGCCGCATGCAAAGCCTCCTTGTGCAAAGGCGCAGTGACCATGGCGGCAACCTCGCCGCGCAAGGCGGCACGGGTGGCCCACAACACCGCATCACCCGCCATTTTTCCGGCTCGGGCATCGACCTGCCCCCAAGGCAGCATCGGGGCAACGGACACCACCTGCAAGACGGGTAAACAATGCGGCGGCACAGACAGGGCCTCTGAAGCCGTCTGGATTTCACAGACAGGGAAAGTCGGCCCCGCCTGCACCACAGCCATGGCCCGGCGCATCGTGCCCACATCACCCGCCACGAAACAAGCCTGGGTCACCTCAGGTGCCGAACACCAAGCACGGGCAATGATTTCAGGGCCAATGCCGCAAGCATCGCCCAGTGTGATGGCGATCGGCTGCGCGATGGGAGCGGCCAACGCGGTGGATTTGGTGGTCATGCAGCTGGTCCTCAGGCCGGGTTATCGATTTCGATGAAGCGGTGTTGCACACCCAGGTCTTGCGCCACCCATTGCGCCACAGCCGGTGCGCCATAGCGCTCGGTGGCATGGTGGCCACAAGCCAAAAAGGCGACACCGGTTTCCCGGGCCAAATGGGCTTGCGGCTCCGAAATTTCTCCGGTGATGAATGCATCAACCCCTTGGGCAATGGCCGCCTCAAAATAGCCTTGCGCACCACCCGTGCACCAAGCCACGCGCCGAACGGGTCGATCGTTGTCACCTACACAAATGACCGCTCGCCCGAGCGCACCCGCCACGTGATCTGCCAAGGCCTGAGGTCGCTCCCAAGCATGCGCCCCGACAGCTGCCCCGACAAAGCCCAGGTCTTGTTCGCCAAAGCGGCCATCGGCTTGCAGACCCAGTACACGCGCCAACTGGGCGTTGTTGCCCAATTCAGGATGCGCATCGAGCGGCAAATGGTATGCGAACAAGTGGATACCATGGGTCAGCAACAAGCGCAGTCGCTCCCGCATCCACCCGGTGATGCGGCCATCCTGACCACGCCAGAAAAGTCCATGATGCACAAAAATGGCATCGGCGTCGGCCTCAATGGCCGCTTCGATCAAGGCACGGCTGGCGGTGACGCCACTGACCAGCACTTTCACATCACGATCTCCTTCGACCTGGAGGCCGTTGGGTCCGTAATCACGAAACTTATCGGGTTGGAGCAAGGCATCAAAGGCCTGGCCCAAAATTTTGGCGTTGGTCATGGCGAGAGGCTTTCTTTCCTGGATGGGTATTGTGGCCCAAGGGATCTGGGTGACTGCGTCGAATCAAGGACAATCTGACACCATGAAACGTTATTGGCTCCTCTTTTCTCAGTGGGTGACGGTCTTGCTGGCCGCCTGGTTTGTGGTCGCCACCCTCCAGCCCGAATGGCTGCGCAGTGCACAGCGTACAACCGATGGCATGACCTTGTTGCAGGCACCGGCCGGCTCACCGCTCAGCCGCCCTGCCGGCAGCCTGAGCGCCCCCGCCCGCCAAGCATCGCCTGCGGTGGTCAGCATCAACACCAGCAAGAACAGCAACAGCCCAAAAAACCACAGCCAAGACCCGTGGTTCAAGTTTTTCTATGGCGAGCAGGAAGAGCAAAACCCCGCAGGGTTGGGCAGCGGGGTCATCGTCAGCCCCGAGGGTCACATCCTGACCAACAACCACGTCATCGAAGATGCCGACGACATCGAGGTTGTGTTGGCCGATGGACGCCGTGCCGCAGCCAAGGTCATCGGCACCGACCCCGAGACCGATCTGGCCTTGCTCAAAATCTCCCTCGATAAATTGCCCGTGATCGTTTTGGGCCAAAACCAAGAGCTGCAAGTGGGCGATGTGGTGCTGGCCATTGGCAACCCGTTTGGTGTGGGTCAAACCGTGACATCAGGCATCGTGAGCGCACTGGGCCGCAGCCAATTGGGTATCAACACTTTCGAGAATTTCATTCAGACCGACGCCGCGATCAACCCTGGCAATTCCGGCGGAGCGCTGATCGACGTGAATGGCCACCTGATGGGCATCAACACTGCCATCTACTCCCGCTCGGGCGGCAGCATGGGCATCGGTTTTGCCATACCGATCTCGACAGCCAAACAAGTCATGCAGGACTTGCTTAAAAACGGCAAAGTCATCCGAGGCTGGATCGGGGTTGAACCTCAGGACATGTCGCCTGAGTTAGCCGAGAGCTTTCAACTGCCATCTTCTGGCCAAAACTTGCCTGCGGGCGTCGTGATCACGGGTGTGCTTAAAAACGGGCCTGCGGCTTCCGCAGGCATCCGACCCGGCGATGTGATTGTGCAAGTGGCAGGGCAGCCCGTGCGCACCGTTTCGGATTTATTGACCCAAGTAGCCAGCTTGAAACCCGGCATTCCGGCCGAGGTGAACGTCTGGCGTCGCCAAGGCGAAGTCCATCTGCGACTGACCCCCACTGAGCGACCGCCCGCTGGCAAACCCCGTCAATAAGCTGTGGGGGCCAGGCCCTCTGTTGACCATGTGTCACGGGCCATGAAAAAGAGGCCTGACGGCCTCTTTTTCATTTGGACGGGGGGTGATGCACTCAAGCTGCTGCTTCGGGATCTTGAGGTGCTTGCGTGTGCTTGATGAACACTTGTGCGGCCCAAATGCCCAACTCGTAAAGCAGGCACATGGGAATCGCCAACGCCAGTTGAGATACCACATCGGGTGGCGTGACCACGGCAGCGATCACAAAGGCCAGCACCACAAAGTAGCCCCGAAAGTCTTTGAGCTTTTGCACGCTGACCACACCCATGCGTGCCAGCACCACCACGGCCACAGGCACTTCAAAGGCCAAGCCAAAAGCCAAGAACATGGACAAAACGAAGCTCAGATAGGCCTCAATATCCGGCGCAGCCGTGATGCTTTTGGGCGCAAAGCTTTGGATAAAGCTGAACACTTGGCCAAACACAAAGAAGTAACAAAACGCCACCCCAATGAAAAACAGCACGGTGCTCGACACCACCAAAGGCATGACCAGCTTTTTTTCGTGGCTGTAAAGACCCGGGGCAATGAAGGCCCAAACTTGGTATAAGACCACAGGCAAAGCGATGAGGAACGCGCTCATCAGCAATATCTTCAAAGGCACCATGAACGGCGAGATGACCGAGGTGGCGATCAAAGTGGCACCTTTGGGCAAATGCACCACCAAAGGCGCAGCCAAAATGTCATACAAATTGCCAGGCCCTGGGTAGATGGCCAAAACCGCTGCGGCCACCGCCACGGCAATCACGGCCCGCACCAAGCGGTCACGCAACTCGATCAGGTGCGCCACGAAAGGTTGCTCTGAACCTTTGAGTTCGTCGTCGGGCTGGGAGGGGGTATCGGACATGGCGGAATCGGTTGGACGGAGTGCACCCAAGGCGCACCCGCGTCACAGAGAATTGAGGGGCTTGGGCCGGTAACGGGCCACGCGTGCGGCACCCGAAAGCGCTTTGGTACGCACCCCGGAGCGGGCTTTGTACCACTGAGGCACAGCGCCACGCTTGAGACGCCAGTTTTTGTCTGGGCGAACGTAATAAGGCGGTGGCGGCTCGATGGCTGGCAGCTCACTGCTCAGACCAGCCGTGGTTTCTGCCCAGTCTTTTTCAAAATCAGAGGCAGTGGTCTGGACAGACTGCTCGACATCGCGAGCCGCCGTCTCCATGGTCTCTTTCATCTTTTTGAGCTCTTCGAGATCCATGGACCGGTTGACCTCGGCCTTGACGTCTGACACATAGCGCTGTGCCTTGCCCAAAAGGGTGCCCAGCGTGCGGGCCACCTTGGGCAATTTTTCGGGGCCGATGACGATCAACGCCACCACCCCGATCAGGGCCATTTTGGAAAAACTTAGATCCAGCACAGTGCAGCGTTCAGTCGTTCAAAAATCAAGACTTGGTCTTGGCTTCAACGTCGATGGTGGTCTTTTCGGTTTGGGCCGCGGTCGAAGCGGTGACCTGACCGGCCACAGGCGCTGACTCTTCCTTGGTGCCGCCTTCTTTCATGCCGTCCTTGAAGCCCTTCACGGCGCCACCCAGGTCGGAGCCCATGTTTTTGAGCTTTTTGGTGCCGAACACCATCACCACGATCAACAACACGATCAGCCAATGCCAAATGGAAAAAGTACCCATGAAAATCTCCTAATGATGTTGGGATTCTAAGGGGTGTCCCCCCTTCAATCGGATCTGCCTTGCACCGACAAGGAAATGAATCCTCGTCGTTTGTTTTCAAGCCGTGTTAGCCCCGAACCCAGGGGCGCGGTCCGGCCATGACGTGCATGTGCAGATGGTGGACTTCCTGACCACCTTCGGCTCCATTGTTGACCACGATCCGGAACCCCCCATCAGGATAAGGATTGCAACCCTCTTGCAATGCCAGCTTGGGGGCTAGCGTCATCATGTGCCCCATCAAACCCGCATGTTCAGGCGCCAAATGCATCATCGAGGGAATGTGCAACTTGGGGATGATCAAAAAGTGAATGGGCGCCCACGGCGCAATGTCGTGGAAGGCGAAGACGTGTTCGTCTTCATGCACTTTGCGCGAGGGAATCTGGCCCGCGATGATTTTGCAAAAAATACAGTTGGCGTCGGTCATGGTTGCTCGTGATGAAACGGATTCAGTCGGTTACCGGGCGCTGCCCGTTCAGGCGCACCATGCCCAGCACGATGCGGTACAAAAACCAGATGGAAATGGCCACCCAGGCCAACCAGCCCGGAAAGACAAAGAAAAACCAAAGTGGGAACGTCACCAGATACAACAAAGCAGCCCAGATCACAGTGCGGATCCGGTAGCTGAAATGCGTGCGCTCCCAGCCCACCGCATCGCCTTTTTTGATCAGGTCGATGATGAGTGCCACCACCAGCAAGGCCGGTCCCATTTGCGCACCGGGTATGACTGCACTCACCGCCACGATCAGGTGCAGGATGTAGCTGACCCAACTGATGGTGCGGGTGCTGTCGTCGAGCGTCTGATCATTCATGGCTCATTCCCCCAGACGTTCACGTTCTTGCACTTTGCGCAAGGCTTTTTCTTCCAGCCCACTCAGGCCCTCTCGGCGAGCCAGCTCGTTGACCACGTCGGCGGGCGTCAGGCCATAGTGCGCCAGCGCGATCATGCTGTGGAACCACAGATCGGCCACCTCGCCCACCAGCTTGGCTTTGTCCCCGCCATGGTCCACGTCTTTGGCGGCCATCACGGTTTCGGTGGCTTCTTCGCCAATCTTCTTCAAAAAGGCATCAGGCCCTTTGTGCAGCAAGCGCGCCACATAGCTTTTTTCGGGGTCGCCGCCGTTGGCGGGTTTGCGGCTTTCGACCACGGCTGCGAGGCGGTCAAGGATGTCCTGGTTACTCATGGCGTTCACTTGTAAATGGTTTCAGGGTCTTTAAGGACCGGATCAACAGCCTGCCAGCCTTCGGGCTGCAAGCTCTGGAAAAAGCAGCTGTGGCGGCCCGTGTGGCAGGCAATGCC
>JAGNVG010000118.1 GCA_017986605.1 Limnohabitans sp. | reverse complement strand
ACACCGCCGAGAACATGCTCGTCAAGATGCCGATGCAGTGCACCACCGCAAAACCACGCACCGGGCCAGAACCGAAGGCCAGCAAAGCCACACCGGCAATCAAGGTCGTGATGTTGGAGTCAAAAATGGTGGCCCAAGCGCGGTCGTAACCGGCATGGATGGCCGCTTGCGGGCTGGCCCCGTTGCGCAGCTCTTCGCGCACGCGCTCGTTGATCAGCACGTTCGAGTCAATCGCCATACCCAGCGCCAGCGCCATCGCAGCCATGCCAGGCAGCGTCAAAGTCGCTTGCAGCATCGACAAGATGGCCACCAAGAACAACAAGTTCACACCCAGCGCGATGCCAGAGAACAAACCGAACATGGCGTAATAAACCACCATGAAGGCCACGATGACCAGGAAACCCCAGGTCACGCTGTTGAAGCCTTTGGCAATGTTTTCAGCGCCCAGGCTCGGGCCAATGGTGCGCTCTTCGATGATCTCCATCGGCGCGGCCAATGAACCTGCACGCAAGAGCAGCGCGGTGTCATTGGCTTCCGCCGTGGTCATGCGGCCCGAAATCTGCACACGACCGCCGCCAATTTCGGCGCGGATCACAGGGGCCGTGACCACTTCGCCCTTGCCCTTTTCGAACAAGATGATGGCCATGCGCTTGCCCACGTTGTCGCGGGTCACATCCTTGAAGATGCGGGCGCCCTTGGCGTCCAGCGTCAGGTTGACCACGGGTTCTTGCGTCTGGCCGTCAAAACCCGGCTGGGCGTCGGTCAAGTTGTCGCCGGTCAGCACCACTTGTTTTTTGACGATCAGTGCGCGGCCATCGCGCTCCAAATAACGCTCAGCGCCAAAAGGCACGATGCCGCCCGCTTGTTCGGCTGCACGCGCTTCGGTGCTCTCGTCCACCATGCGCACCTCGAGGGTGGCGGTGCGGCCCAAAATGTCTTTGGCCTTGGCCGTGTCCTGCACGCCGGGCAACTGAACCACGATACGGTCCAGACCCTGCTGCTGGATCACGGGCTCGGCCACACCCAGCTCGTTGATCCGGTTGTGCAGCGTGGTGATGTTTTGCTTCAAAGCCTGCTCTTGCACTTTGCGGGCGGCTTCGGGCTTGATGCTGGCCGTCAGGCGGAACTCGCTGCCATCGGCTGCTTCTTGCGTTTGCAAATCAGGGAACTGGGCTGACAACACACGCTTGGCGGCTTCGAGCTGCTGCGCGTCGCGCAGACGGATTTCAATGGCCTGGCCATTGCGGCTGATGCCGCCGTGGCGCACGTCTTTTTCGCGCAGATAACTGCGCAAATCACCCGAAAGGGACTCCACGCGTTGCGTCAAGGCCGCCTGCATATCGACCTGCAACATGAAGTGCACACCGCCACGCAAATCCAGACCCAGATACATGGGCGAAGCGTGCAAGGAGGTCAACCACGCGGGCGAACGTGACACCAGATTCAAAGCCACCACATACTGAGGATCGGCCCCCTCGGGGATCAGCGCTTTTTGAATCGCGTCCTTGGCCTTGAGCTGCTGGTCGGTGTTCTCGAAACGGGCCCGGATCGAGCCCCCCTCCAGTGCCACTGTTTGGGCACTGACCGAAGCGGACTTCAGGGCATCTTCGACCTTTTGCAAAGTCGAAGTGTCGACCTTGATGGTCGCCTTGCCCGAAGACACCTGCACAGCAGGCGCTTCACCAAAAAAGTTGGGCAAGGTGTAAACCACGCCCAGCAACATGGCGATCACGATGATCGCGTACTTCCAGACCGGGTAACGGTTCATAGTGACTCGCGTGCAGGGTGAAAAACCGACAAATTACTTGATGGTGCCTTTGGGCAACACTTGCACCACAGCGCTGCGCTGCATCTGCACTTCCACACCTGTGGCCAATTCAACACCCACATAAGCCTCGCCCAGCTTGCTGACTTTGCCCAAGAAACCACCCGCGGTCACGACCTCGTCACCCTTGGCCAACGCGTCGATCATGGCGCGGTGCTCTTTTTGCTTTTTCATCTGGGGGCGGATCATGACGAAATACAACACCGCAAACATCAGCAACAAAGGCAGCATGCTCATCAAAGTGGACTGCATGTCGCCACCAGCGGCTGCGGCTGGTGCGGTCTGGGCAAAAGCGGAAGAAATGAACATGGATGCTCCACAAAAGGCAAATTCGGGTTTGATCGGGTGACGCGTGTGCGCCCCGCGGACGAAGCCGCCATTGTATGCGGCGCTATGATCGCCCCCAAAGCCCTTTCCCGGCACGGTTCACCCACCCCAGGCAAGCCCTGCGTGGGCCATCCGGCAGGCAAAAACAACCCCTTCGCCATGCCCGCCATGGCTTTTCACCCCCTAAAGAGGCCACCTTTGAATTTGCGTTTGTGGGCCATGTTGGCTCTGTTGGGCAGTCTGGTGTCTTTGGCTGTGGGCACCTCGTTTGCCAAAAGCCTGTTTCCGGCATTGGGCGCAGAAGGCACCACGGCTTACCGCCTTGTCTTTGCCATGTTGATGCTGATGGCCGTGTTCCGCCCCTGGCGTCGCCAATGGGTCTGGGCCGATGCCCTGCCCCTGTGCCTCTATGGCGTCACGCTGGGCGTCATGAACCTGCTGTTTTACAGCGCCATCAAAACCATCCCCTTTGGCGTGGCCATCGCCATCGAATTCACAGGCCCCCTGGCCGTCGCCGTCTGGACCTCCAAAAAGGCCAGCGACTGGCTTTGGGTGGCGCTGGCCATTTTGGGTTTGGGCTTGCTGTTGCCGCTACCCGGTGCCAATGCCGCCACCGCGCTCGACCCCTTGGGCATGGGTCTGGCGCTGGCGGCAGGGGTTTGCTGGGCGCTTTATATTGTGTTCGGGCAGCGCGTGGCCCTGCGTTACGGCAGCCTGGCCACCCCCATGGGCATGCTCGCCGCCTCGCTGGTGGTGGCGCCCATTGGTGTGCTTCATGCGGGCAGCGCCTTGCTCAACCCTCAATTTTTGCTGGCTGGCTTGGCCGTCGCCCTGATGTCGAGCGCCATTCCTTATGCGCTGGAAATGTTTGCGCTCAACCACCTGCCCAAAAACACCTTCAGCATCTTGCTCAGCCTAGAGCCTGCCGTGGGTGCGCTGGCGGGTTGGCTGGTTTTGTCCGAAAGCCTCACCGTTTTGCAGGGGCTGGCCATTGCCATGGTCATGACCGCCTCGATGGGCACCGCCTGGTCGGCCGGGCGCTCCAAGTCAACCCCGGCTTAACGGCAGTCTGCTGCCAAGCAGGGCCGACGCCCACCTGAAGCCCGGCAGCGCTTACTTGGCTTTGGGCGCTTGCGCTGCAGGCTCTTTGGCAGGCGGTTCTTTGGGTGCGGCCGCCTCCGGCTTGGCAGGCTCAACCTTGGGGGCTTCGGACTTGGCGGCCTCTGGTTTGGCCGCTTCTGGCTTGGGTGCCTCTGGCTTTGGCACCTCGGGTTTGGGCCCTTCCAGTTTGACTTCCGGCTTGGCTTGTTCAGCCTTGTCTTCTTTGGGCTTGTCCGCAGCAGGCTTGTCGTCTTTGGCTTTGCCCTCTTCGGCCTTGCCATCGGCTTTGGGGTCACTCTTGAGCTTTTCCAGCTGCTTGAGCAACCAGCTGCGTTTTGCCAGCCGCTCTTCTTCTTTGCGTTCGATCTCTTTCAAGCGCTTGGCGCGTTCAGCCTCCGCCTTTTCCTTGCGCTCACGGGCTTGCGCGGCTTTGGCTTCTAGTGCCAACTGCACCTCGCGCAAACGCGCCTCCTCTTCGGCCTTGACCTTGGCGGCCTCTTCGGCCAGCAATTGGGCTTGGCGAGCCCGCTCCTGCTTTTGGCGTCCAGCTTTGGCCGCAGATGTTTCACGCACACCCGTGCCCCAAGGCTGCTGATCGAGCTGGCGACGGATCACGGCCTCTGTCGTGATGGGCACGGCCTTGCCCTTTTCTGTGGCGGTGAAGAAGCCTTCACAACGGGTTTTCAGGCCACCGGGCAAAGTGCAGGGAAAGTTCTGGGCATTTTGTTCGCCCCAGGCTTTTTTCTGGGCCACGAAGTCGTCGCAGCGGCTCATGGCCCGCTGGATTTTGCGATCCTCGGGGCTGACTTCCCTGTCGGCCATGTCGAACCACTCGTAGCGGACACGGTCCAACTGCAAGGCCGTGCGCACGCACTGCGCCTTGGCCGGGTCCATGGCCATGAAGGTGTTGCGCCAGCCCGCGCGCAAAGCGGCGTTGTCCTCCACCACCGCAAACTGGGTTCGCCCCTGCGTAGGGCAGGCATTGATCGCCACATCATTGACCCGCTTGAACCTGCCACGCCAAGTGACCGTGACCGACTCCACATCCTGGGGCGTGATGTCGATGCGCGCCTCAAAGAAGGGCGCTTGCACCTCCCGCTCCACGCTGGCTTGGCCCTGAATTGAAATTTCGAGGTTACACACCTGCTCGGCGTTTTGCACACGCGCCGCCACCAGCACCGAGTTGGGCTGGCCTGCCAACAACTGGTACTGCCCAGCCTGCGCAGGCACGGCCAAAGCCAGCCAGCCGCAAGCGAAGGCCACCCAATGGCCCGCCTTCATGATGCGATGGAGAATAGAAATTGATTGCATGACAGATAAGCATCGGCTCCAAACGCCAATACTTGATAGCCCCGTCACCGCCCCACAAAAACCGGCTTGCGCCGTTCGGCAAATGCAGCGCGCCCTTCGGCAAAGTCGGCGCTGCGGCTGGTCATGTGCTCGCGCTCGCGCAAAAGGGCCACATCGGCCTGCCCGGTTTCGATCTCGCGCAACGACTTTTTGGTTTCCTGCACCGCCAACGGGGCCAAGGCCAGAATGTCCTGCACCAGCGCTTGCAAGGTGGCATCCCATTGCGCTGGCGTCACCAAGGCTTCGAACAAGCCCATCGCATTGAGCTGCTCCGTCGAAAAAGGCCGGGCCGTCAAAAACGCCCGCTTCGCACCCGCCAACCCAAAACGGCTCACATAACGCTGCAAACCGCTGGGGTAATAGTGCAAACCCAGCGCCGTGGCGGGCATGCGCCACTCGATGCCCTGCAAACCGATACGCAAATCACAGGCCAGCACCACATCGGTCGCACCGCCATACACGCTGCCGTTCAAGGCGCAAATGGTCACGGGGCGCAGCGCGGCCAGCGCGTCGGGGATTTCCTCAAAAAACGACGAACCATGGCCCGGCTCATCGAACCCACCAATGTCATAACCCGCACAAAACACCGGCTTGGGCTGCCCGCCCGTGTGGGCGGTCAGCACCAGCACGCGCACATCGGGCTGCTGGTTGACGGCTTCAAAATGCGCCAGCAAAGCCTTGAGGTCCGCGTTTTCCAGACGGTTGCGCTGCGCCGGACGGTTCAAGGTGATGGTGGCCACGCCGCCTTCAATGTGCAGAACAGGGGCTGAGGCTTGGGCCAAGGCAGATGACATGTGTGCAATCCAAAACAAAAAGGGTGCCCGAAGACACCCTGATTGTAGAAAGCAAGCGACCAGCGCCTGCTTATTGAGCTGAAGCTCAGGCCTTGGCTTTGGCCTTGGACATGGCGGCTTTCACCGAAGCTTCGGCTTGGGCCGTTGCGGCCTTGATGTTGGACTCGGCTGTGTCAGCAGCTTGCTTGGCCACTTTTTTCAGGGTTTCAGCAGCGTTTTGGCTGGCTTCGAAAGCGTTCTTGAACACGGCCACAGCAGCGTCAGAACCGGCTGGTGCGTTTTTCAGGCTGTTTTCGACCAAGCTTTTGACGGCTTTTTCGGACTCGGCCATTTTGCCTTCGACAGCTTTGGTGAACACAGCGCTGGTGCTGTTGGCGATGTCAGCCAAGTGACGGCCATAAGACACCGACTTTTCGTAAGCAGGCTGCACCAAAGCGGCTTGCACAGCCATCAGGTCTTGAGGCGACTTGGCACCCATCAAGGCTTGCATGTTGGAGAAAGACTCGCCCACAGCGGCTTTGCCAGCGGCCATGTTCAGCTCGACCAAGCGCTCGAAACCAGCGAAAGCGGTTTGCGACAGGTCTGCAGCAGCAGTCAGGTTGGCTTGTTGAGCGGCGGCGAATTGTTCGGCGTTGAAGTTCATGATTTTTCCCTTTTGGAAGTTTTGTTGCAATGCAGCAATTTGAACAGCACACCGGACTCAGCACAAGGGAAAACCCGCACTTTAGAGTCCGCACTCCAATTGGGCAGGCTCAGGCACAAAATCCGGCATTTGCACACCCGGCGGCCCAAGCCCATACACTTGGCGCAACGGCCACTCCGGTCAAGACACCCTGTATTTATGGAACTCCTCAGTCTGCTGCTCTTACTGGCCACGGGCATCCACTGGCTCAACACCCAAGGCCAGCGTAAACGCACCGCCTTGCTGGCCGAACAATTGCGTCCCTACCAAATCGAAAAGCACATGGAGCAACTCACCAGTGCCTACATGCGTGCACTGGGCGAAACCGACCCCGAGCGGCAGCAGCAAATCTTGCAACTGCAAGAAACGGCCGAAGAGCAGCTGGCCCATGAGTTCCAGAACCTGGCACGCGAATTTGCCAAACTGCCCGCCCCCGTGACACGGGGCTTCAAGGTGGCGCTGCCCTACATCGACCAACTCTCGCCCAAAGCCAGCTTTGACATGCGCCGCATGCTCGAAGTGCATGCCCAAGGCATCGCCCTGGCCGTCAACAACCCCCAAGGCCTGTCGCCCAAAGAGCGCTCATTTCGCATGATGGGCGAGATGTTTCTGATGCAGCACAGCTGCCACTGGTTCTGCAAATCCAAAACCATCGCCTCGGCCCGCATGGTGGCCCAACACCAGACCCGCTACGAACAAGCCCTGGCCGCCGTCAGC
>JAGNVG010000117.1:1404-6809 GCA_017986605.1 Limnohabitans sp. | reverse complement strand
ATCACCTGGCCTTTGTATTGGCTCAGGTGCACAGGCTGTTGGTCGATGCTTTGGGCTTCAAAATCGTACAGGCTCATGGGGTGGCTCCATTTCAATCGTGTTGTGCAGGGCTGATCACCGACAGCAAGGCGGCCAGCAAGATCAACGAACCGCCGATCAGCGTATGGCCTTGCCATTGGGATGCGCCCAGTATGACGGAGGACACGCTGGCAAACAGCACCTCGGACAACATGACCAGTGCCGTTGTGTGGGCAGCCAGACGGGCTGCGCCATATTGCAGCGCCAAGTTGCCAAACAAAAATGAGACACCGAGCAAAGCCACCAGCGGCAACCAGCTCCAAGCCGGAGCTTGGCCGACGGCAACCACACCCGTGGCCAAGCCCACCAACGCCGCCAGTGTGGCCATGACCGCACCGCCACCAAACATGGCCAGGGTGCGCGACGAACCGGGCGTGTCCTTCAGTTTCAGCAGCAGCGCGTTGGTGATGGCAAACGTCAGGCCACTCAGCAGGGCCAGCACATCGGCCAGACTTTCTGGCACGGGCCAAGGGGTCTCGGGGGTTTTGAGCACGATGAACAGACCCGTGATGGCCAGCAGCAAACGCAGCAGCGCCATGCGGCGGGGTTTTTCGCCCAACAGCCACCAAGCGACCAGCACCGACCAAGCGGGCATCAGGTAAAACAACAGGACCACCCGCACCACGTCGCCCACCGTGACGGCCCAGTTGAAGCCCACATTGGTCAAGCCCGATGCCAGCAAGAGAATCCACAAGCCGGGATGATCGCGCCAGCTGATGAGCTGGCCTGTTTTCCAGAGCCACAAGGCGATGGATACAAACACAAAGGCGTAGACCAGCGCAGTGGCCCACAACGGGTGCAGACCTTGTGCTTCGAGTTGTTTGAAAGGCCACCAGCACACGCCCCAGACAAAGGCGTTGAACAGGAGTCCGGCCACGGCCAGACTTTTGGGAGAGGTTTGGCCCATCAGCGGGCGTGTCAGGAGGGGTCGCTGGGGGTGTTGCCGGCATCGCTTTGGCGCTTGCGCCACCAGCGCCAGCCCAGCCAGGCGACGCCCAAGCCCAGCAAGGCAAAGATGCCGTGCTGGAATTGACGCAGGACAGAGAACATCCAGTCCCAGTTTTGCGCGCCAAAGTAACCCAGATACACCCAAATGGGCACACTGATCAGAGCGGCAAAGCCGTCCATCAAGAACCAGGTCGGGAAAGTCACGCGCTGGCTCATGCCGGCTGAAAAGAACACCGGTGTGCGCAGGCCGGGCAGGAAGCGGGCCACGAACATGACCCATTTGCCGTATTTGTGGAAGGCGTCCTGTGCACTGGCAAAGCGTTCGGGGGTCAGGATTTTGCGAAAACCGGGCAGTTGCGAGATGCGTTGGCCGTACAGTCGGCCGAGTGTGAACATCAGGCCATCACCGATCATGACGCCTGCCATGCCCACAGCAAACATGGTGTGCACATCGGCATGGCCCAGCCCCGCGATCACGCCGCCCGTGACCAAGGTCACATCTTCAGGCACAGGAATACCAAAGCCGCAGATCAACAGCATCACGAACACGGCCAAATAGCCGTATTCGGTGAAGATGGGCATCAAAAACTGAAAAACTTCCATGGATTACAAGGTTCAGCCAGCGCCCGAACGGTTCAGGCGGAATGCGTGGGGTTAACAGGCAGCGGGCCAGTGTAAAGCATTTGAAAGCCCTCTCTCAGCCCCGGGCGAGCGGGTATTCCCGGGGCGCTTTTGTCTTCGGGTGCTGGGCAAATCAATCCCCGATTGCTGGCACACTTGGCATTCCCATTTGTTGAGTTCAAGTCCCGCATGCCTCGCCCCCTCCTTGCCACCATTCACACCGCTGCACTGCGCCATAACTTGGCACGCGCTCGTCAGGCTGCCCCCGATGCCCAAGCCTGGGCGGTGGTCAAGGCCAATGCTTATGGTCATGGCATTGAGCGGGTGTTTGAGGGCTTGCGCGGCGCGGACGGCTTTGCCCTTTTGGACTTGAGCGAGGCCGAGCGCGTCAGGGCTCTGGGTTGGCGCGGGCCGATTTTGTTGCTCGAAGGTGCTTTTGAGGCCCGTGATCTGGAGCTGTGCTCGCGCTTGCATCTGTGGCACACCGTGCATTGCGATGAGCAGATCGACATGCTGGCGCTGCACAAGACGCACGAGCCGCACCGGGTGTTCCTCAAAATGAATTCAGGCATGAACCGCCTGGGCTTCTCGCCGCAGCGTTACCGTTCGGCCTGGACGCGCTTGAACGCTTTGCCGCAGGTGGATGAAATTTCCTTGATCACCCATTTCAGTGACGCAGACGGGCCCAAGGGCATCGCGGCGCAGATGGCCTTGTTTGAAGAAGCCACCCGCGACCTGCCCGGTGAGCGCAGCGTGAGCAACAGCGCCGCCACTTTGCGCCATGCGCATGATGCCGCCGTGAAGGCCGACTGGATTCGCCCCGGCATTGCCGTGTATGGCAGCGCCCCGGATTTTCCTGAGCACACGGCCGCCCATTGGGGCCTGCAACCCGCCATGAGCCTGAATGCCAAGATCATCGCTGTCCAACACATTGAAGTCGGTGACAGCGTGGGCTACGGCTCCAGTTTTGTGGCGGACAAGCCCCAGCGCATTGGCGTGGTGGCTTGTGGCTATGCCGATGGCTACCCGCGCATCTGCCCCACGGGCACCCCGGTGTTGGTCGATGGTGTGCGGGGCCGCACCGTGGGCCGCGTCAGCATGGACATGCTGACCGTGGACTTGACGAACCTGCCCGATGCGGGCGTGGGCAGCACCGTCACCTTGTGGGGCAAGGCAAGCGAGGGCACGGTGCTCAGCATTGACGAAGTGGCCCAAGCGGCTGGCACCGTGGGCTATGAACTCATGTGCGCGCTGGCCCAGCGTGTGCCGGTGGTGGTCGAAGACTGAGTCTTTTCCCCAAGTTGGCGCTGCACAAGGGCGACCTTGCTGCGCGCGTGACAAGCGCGTTCGGCAGACCGGCTGACAATGCACCATGCCCCATCGCACCCCGCTGCACCGACATGACCAACGCGCTTTGGTTGTGGCCCTGATCCTGATCGTGATTTGGGGTGGCAACTTCACCCTCCAAAAACACCTTCTGGTTTTGCTGTCACCCGGTGGTTTTTTGTGGGCGCGTTATCTGATCATGCCCGCGTGCGCACTTTTGCTCATGCGCTGGCGCTTTGGTCGCTGGTTCCCGCCCTTGCCGCGCAAAGACTGGCTGCACATGGCTTGGCTCGGTTTCATCGGTCACTCGCTGCATGTGGGCTTGGTCACGTACGGTATCCATTGGTCCACCGCGTTTTCGAGCTCGGTGATTTTGGCTTGCGGTCCGATCTTCACACTGCTGATTTTGCGTTTTCAGGGGCTGGAGCGCTTGACCGCAGCCCAGATGGCTGGGGTCTCGCTGGCGTTTGGCGGGGTTTTGCTGTTCCTGTCCGACAAATTGCTGGGTGGCCATTGGCGTGCGGGCGGGGGTGATCTGGTCTTGCTGATCGCGGCCGGGTTTTTCTCTTATTACACGGTGGCGGTCAAACCCGTCATGGAGCGGCACGGCCCGGTGTTGACCATGGGTTATTCCACCTTGTTGGGTGGTTTGCCTTTGATGTTGTGGTCCATTCCGTCAGGTCTGGCAGCGCCTTGGGCTTCGCTGGACATCTGGTCTTGGGTGGGCTTGTTCTGGTCGATTTTGGTCTCGGCCTTCATCGGTTGGTTGGCGTGGGGCTGGATCAACACCGTGCGCGGCGTGGCCCGCACGGCTCCGCTGATGTACCTGATGCCCCCAATGGCCGGCTTGTTTGCTTGGGGCTGGTCCGGTGAGCACTACAGCTGGGTCAAGATCGGCGGGGCGGGGGTCACGCTCTTGGGCGTGGCGCTGGCACAGTACGCCGGGCAACTGAAATGGCGTCTGCGCTGAGTAGCTGAGATCAGGCTTTGAGCCAGGTGTCGTAGGCGGTTTTGCAGATCAGCCCCAGCACCACCAAGATGAAGACGTGGCGCACAAAGCCTGCGCCGTGCTTGAGGGCCAGTCGAGTCCCGATCAGGCTGCCGACAATGTTGGCCGCGCCCATGGCCAGCGCCAAGTGCCACCAGACGTGGCCCTTGAAAGTGAACAAAACCAAGGCAGCCAGGTTGGTGGCCACATTGATCATCTTGGCCGCAGCAGAAGCGTTCAAAAAGTCGTAGCCCAGCACCCGAACATAGGCAAACACCAGAAAACTGCCTGTGCCCGGACCAAAGAAGCCGTCATAAAAACCGATCACCAGGCCAATGCCAGCGGCGATCCAAGCTTCTTGCGCCCCGGCAAAGCGTGGCGCGTGACTGCGGCCCAAGTCCTTCTTGATCAGGGTGTAGAGCAGCAACACGGCCAGCAGCACGGGCAGCAATTTGCGAAACAAGCTGGGGTCCACTTGTGTGACCACCCAGGCCCCCGCTAGCGAACCCACAAGACCCGCGCCTGCCGCCGGCAGCAGGGAGCGCCAGGGCATAACCACTTTGCGGCTGTATTGCACGGTTGCAAAAGCGGTGCCCCAGATCGACGCGCTTTTGTTGGTGCCAAACAAGGTGGCGGGTGCTGCGCCGGGAAACGTGGCAAACAAGGCCGGCAACAAGATCAGGCCGCCGCCGCCCACGATCGCATCCACCAAGCCAGCCAGCAAGGAGGCCAGCGAAACAATCAGTAATTCCATGCCGGGGATTGTGGCATCGAGGTCGGACAGGGCCTGTCGCCATGGGTGAACAACAGGCAAAAAAAAGCGCCGCTTGCGCGACGCTTGGGAAAATCACACCTCGTTCGGATGTTGGTTCATGTTCTTGCTCTTAGGCTTGTCTGTCTCCTCGGCCCTCGGGATGCAGATACTGCTTTGCATCGAGTGGATGAAATGTAAGTGAACAGACGCTGCCTTTTCCTCAGGGATTTCCCGATTCTGGGGAAATCCCTGCCATAGACGGACCTTGACCTAGCGAAAAAGAATGATTTTGCGTGCTGGGGCGCTCAAGCGGCCATGCCACTTGCGGCGTCTTCGGCGATCCACTGCGCCGCTTTCTCGGCAATCATCAAGGTCGGGCTGTTGGTGTTGCCACTGGTGATGGTGGGCATCACGCCTGCATCCACCACGCGCAGCCCCGCCACACCGCGTACCTGAAGCCGCCCATTGACCACCGCCATCGGGTCGTTGTCCCGCCCCATGCGGGTGGTGCCCACTGGGTGGAAGATGGTGCTGGCGATGTCTCCGGCCAGTTTGGCCAGCTCTTCATCGGTTTGGTATTGCACGCCGGGCTTGAACTCTTCGGGCGCAAATGGCTTCATGGCCTCTTGCGCCATGATGCGGCGCGTGACGCGCAGGCTGTCGGCAGCAACTTTGCGGTCTTCGTCTGTG
>JAGNVG010000117.1:0-1304 GCA_017986605.1 Limnohabitans sp. | reverse complement strand
GCCTTGGCCGTGTTCCAGCGCCAGCCCTTGCGCTGGTTCACATCAAAGTAAGCCACGCCTTCGTTGTCGCCCCGGTTGAAGTCGTCTGTGGCTGGAATGCCCGCTTGCTGCGCCGCTTGCGAAAACGCGTCCAGCACGTCCCAGCGCAGACGTTGCTTCTCGATGCGCCATTCGCCGCCGGTGTTGCGACCACGCAGGGTGTGCAAATAGCTGCCCTTGGGCAAATCGGTCGGCGCCAGCAATTCGGACTTGGCACCCTTGGCCCCATGAAATTCGTTGGCACCGTTGTAGTGGTCTTCGTGCAGCTTGAAGTAAGGCAGTGCTTTGTCCCAGCGCCACTCGTCGTTGCCGGTGATTTGTGCCCACTGGTCGTAGTCACGCGACTGGCCGCGCATGTAAATCATGCCGTTGATGCTGGAGCAACCGCCCAACACCTTGCCGCGTGGGTAACGCAGGCTGCGGCCGTTCAGACCTGCGGCAGGCTCGGTCTGGTACAGCCAATCCGTGCGCGGGTTGCCAATGCAATAAAGGTAGCCGACCGGGATGTGGATCCAGTGGTAATCGTCTTTTTTGCCCGCCTCGATCAGCAGCACGCGCTTGCTGGCGTCTGCACTCAGGCGGTTGGCCAGCAAGCAGCCTGCGGTGCCACCGCCAATGATGATGTAGTCGAAGGTGTTGTCGTTCATGTTGTACCCGGTCTCCTGAGCAGGCGATTGTGCCTGTGGATTCTTGGAGGTTGGCACTTTTGCGCCGATATGGCTGGCTTGGCCACAGGATCCGTGTCGGGCCTAAAGCCACCGACCTACAGTTTGAGCCTGCGCGTTTGGTCTGGCCGATTTGATCCAGCTAACTCAGCGAGGGTGATTGGCCGAGACCGTTGGGCCAATTTGCTGGCGCGAAGCGACTGATGAGGCCCGGCGGCCCCGGCCAGTCGCGTTCGCGGAAAACATCCATCAAGTCCTAAAACTGCATTTACTTGGCCGTCGGCATCACAAACTCCGCGCCCTTGCCGATGCTCTCAGGCCAGCGCTGCATGATGGACTTTTGCTTCGTATAGAAACGCACACCCTCTTCGCCATAAGCGTGCATGTCGCCAAACAGCGAGCGCTTCCAGCCACCAAAGCCGTGCCAGGCCATGGGCACGGGGATCGGCACGTTGATGCCGACCATACCCACTTGGATTCGACGCGAGAACTCACGCGCCACGTTGCCGTCGCGGGTGAAACAGGAGACGCCGTTGCCAAACTCGTGGTCGTTGATGATCTGCACGGCGGTGGCGAAGTCGGGCACGCGCACGCAGCTCA
>JAGNVG010000016.1 GCA_017986605.1 Limnohabitans sp. | reverse complement strand
CGATGGGACGGCCGACGATTTGGCAGTGTTCGGCACCGCAGGCAGCGCACAGAGTTTCCTTGTAGAGGATCAGTCGCCCCATGAACGCGCTGGTATAGCCACTGGCATAGCCCAGCAATGTCCAGCAGGCCGGGTCGGTATCCAGACCGTATTTCTGCTGGTGTGCATAGGCTTCCCAGGAATGCTCCCAGTTGAATTCCCCATAAAACTGGCCGGCCTCAATGTCGAAGTTGAGTTTCACAGGTGTGACATGCGCCGCGCCTTCCAGCATGAACAGTTGCGGCCCCACCAAAAAGCATTCATTCAATGTCATGTCGGGCCGCGTTTTTCGGGCGCACTCCGCATCGGACATGCCTGCAGCGTAGCCCATGCGCGTCAGGATGCGCCGTGCATGCTCGGCACCCACTGAGGTGATCAAGTCCTGGCGCAAGGCGGTCAAGGCCACGGTGTGCATCAGCACCATACGCCGGTCACCCAGCCAAATGGCACCGCTGTCGGGTTCAAAGCGCAGAAGGCGTCGTAAATCATCATTGGGTGGAAATTTGAAACTCATCAGCCTGTCTCTTGTTGTTGTGAAAGGAAGCAATTTTCTCGATATTATTTTCCAGCCCATGCCAAAGGGCGACTTCCCAAAAATTTCCCTGTAGGTTTGATCATTCAATCAAAAGTATCGCCTAATGTTTGACTGAATGGTAAATATAGCTCTGAAAAGTGATTGGTTTAACCAAGGGAAAGCACTATTGCGCGGAAACAAAAAGCCAAAATTTGTAAAGAAGCATGGTGAATTTTTAAGGGTAATCCCTTTAAATCTCGAGATTATTCCAATTTCACACCAAGTTGGCAGGGACCTTGCAATGTCCCTCAGGCAAGACCTGCCACCGTCCCCCGGACACTTTCGCTGCATCTTAAAAAGAGGAGTTTGCAATGGCTTTATTGAATCGAATGGACTGGTATGACATCGCCAGATCCACCAACTGGTCACCCAGCTATGTGACCGAACAGCAACTGTTTCCGGTCGAGATGGCTGGTGACTATGGCTTGCCCAATGAGGCATGGGAAAAATACGACGAACCTTACAAGCAGACCTATTCTGAATACGTGAAGGTGCAACGTGAAAAAGATGCCGGTGCCTATTCGGTGAAGGCTGCATTGGAGCGTTCGCGCATTTATGAAAATTCCGACCCCGGCTGGAAGTCGGTGATCAAGGCGCACTATGGCGCGCTGGCGCGGTTGGAATATGCCGCAGCCAGTGCTGAGGCGCGCATGATGCGTTTCTCCAAGGCACCGGGCATGCGCAACATGGCAACGTTAGGCTGCCTGGATGAAATGCGCCACGGACAAATACAGCTGTATTTCCCACACGAGCATGTGTCCAAGGATCGGCAGATGGATTGGGCGCACAAGGCGCTGGATACCAATGAGTGGGCCATGATTGCGGCGCGTCATTTCTTTGATGACATCATGATGACGCGCGATGCCATCAGCGTCTCCATCATGCTGACTTTCAGCTTTGAGACCGGTTTTACCAACATGCAGTTTCTCGGCTTGGCAGCCGACGCGGCCGAGGCGGGTGACCATACCTTTGCGAGCCTGATCTCCAGCATTCAGACGGACGAATCACGCCACGCCCAGATTGGCGGTCCGGCGCTGCAGGTGTTGATCGACAACGGCAAAAAAGCCGAGGCCCAGAAGAAAGTGGACATCGCCTTTTGGCGCGCGTGGAAACTGTTTTCGGTGTTGACCGGTCCGATCATGGATTACTACACGCCGCTGGAGCACCGCAAGCAGTCGTTCAAGGAGTTCATGGAGGAGTGGATCGTCGCCCAGTTTGAGCGGGCCCTGACCGACCTGGGCTTGGATCTGCCCTGGTACTGGGATCACTTTCTGGAGCAACTCGGCGAGCAGCACCACGGTATGCACCTCGGGGCGTGGTTTTGGCGCCCCACCGTGTTCTGGAACCCGGCTGCCGGCGTCACCCCAGATGAGCGCATCTGGCTGGAAGAAAAGTACCCGGGCTGGAACGACACCTGGGGCGAGTGCTGGGACGTGATCATCGACAACGTGGTCGACGGCAATATGGCCATGACCTATCCCGAGACCTTGCCCATGGTCTGCAATATGTGCAACCTGCCCATCAACTACACGCCGGGCAAGCAGTGGAATGTCAAAGATTTTCCGCTGGAATACAAGGGACGTCTCTACCACTTCGGCTCTGAACAGGACCGTTGGTGTTTCGAGCAGGAGCCCGAGCGCTATGCCGGCCACCTGAGCTTGGTGGACCGCTTCCTGGCTGGAATGATTCAGCCCATGGATCTGGGGGGTGCCCTGAATTACATGGGTCTTGCTCCTGGCGAAATTGGTGACGACGCACACAACTATGCATGGGCCGAAATCTACAAAGCCATGCGCGCCGAAAAGATGGCGACCTAAAAGTCACAGCCTTATTGCGCCACTGATTTATACAACCGCCGGGCAGCCGCACCGGCGCAACACAGCAACTGATACAGGAGAGCCCTATGGCCTTATTTCCCTTGAGTTCCAATTTTGAAGGCGACTTTGTGCTGCAACTGCTGCCGGTCGACACCGAGAACACCATGGACGAGGTGGCTGCCGCCGCTGCCCACCATTCGGTGGGGCGCCGTGTGCGCGCTCGTCCGGGCCAGATCCTGCGCATTCGACGCCAGGGCAGCGAAGAACTGCTGCCGCGCACCATGAAGGTGGTGGAGGCCGGCTTTAAACCGACCGAAACCATTGAAGTGGTGTGGCAAGCCCCTGGGCATTGAGCAGGAGAAGCGACCATGACATTTCAAAAAGTCTGCACCCTTGATGACCTGTGGGAAGGTGACATGGCGTCATTCGAGGTGGATGGCAAGGACATTCTGTTGGTCTGTGCCGAGGGCGGCGTGATCAAAGCTTTCCAAGGCATGTGTCCGCACCAAGACATTCCCCTGTCTGAAGGCAAGTTCGACGGCAAGACCCTGGTTTGTCGTGCGCATTTGTGGCAGTTCGATGCTTGCACCGGCAAAGGCATCAATCCTTCCGACTGCGCTCTGGCCGAGTACCCGGTGCGGATCGAGGGGGAGGACGTTTTGGTTCGAACCGAAGGTGTGATGCCTTTGTTTGCGCATACCTGAATCGATCAGAAAAAGCAGGAGATCAACATGAGCAATTCAACAGCAGTCGTGAACAAACACAGCAACAACAGGGTCGGCCCGGTGATGCGAGCCGGTGAACTGGCCATGGCCGTGGCCGAGGCTGCCCGGGAAGACAACCCGGGACGCATCATCCGCGTGGATGACAAGCGCGCCTACTTGCGCATCGATACGGATGACGAATTGATCTTGCGGCGCGAGACGATTGAAAACGCACTGGGCCGTCCGTTCAAGATGAACGATCTGGAGGTGGACCTCAGCTCCTTCTCCGGGCGCATTGAGACGCTGCCCGACCAGGTGCGTTTCTATTTCGTCACGCATCTTTAAAACCTATACCGCAGAGGAAACCCACCATGTCAGAAGCACAAGCGCAGCCCCAGGTTCTCAAACCACTCAAGACCTGGAGCCACCTGGCCGGGCGCCGGCGCAAGCCCAGTGAATACGAAATCGTCACCGCCAACTTGCATTACAACAACCGTGATGCCCAAGCGCCTTACGAACTTGACCCCGACTTGGCCATGAACAAATGGTACAAGAACAACACGTTTGGCAGCGCCTTGCAGCACAGCGACTGGAACGCATTTCGTGATCCGGAGGAAGTGGTCTACCGCAGCTACAACATGATGCAGGACGGACAGGAAAATTATGTTTTTGGCTTGTTCGACCAATTCAACACGCGTGAGCACGACACGTCGATGACGCCATGCTGGGCAGACACGTTGGCTCGGCTCTATACGCCCGCGCGCTACCTTTTTCACACCCTGCAGATGGCCTCCGCCTATGTGGGTCAAGTGGCACCGGCCAGCACCATCACCAACTGCCATTATTTCCAGATGGCCGACTCCTTCCGCTGGCTCAGCCATACCGCCTACCGCACCAAGGAACTCTCGCTGTCCTTTACAGACAAGGGCTTTGGGACCGGCGAGCGTCACTATTGGGAGACCGATACGGCCTGGCAGGGCTTTCGTGAGTTGATGGAAAAAGTGCTGGTGACTTGGGATTGGGCCGAGGGCTTTTTCGCTTTGAGCCTGATCGCCAAGCCGGCCATTGACGAAGCGGTGCTGCGAAAGCTGGGTGAGTCAGCACGCCACAACGGCGACATGCTGCTGGGCTTGGTGAATGATGCACAGTTGATGGATGCCGCACGCCATCGCCGTTGGGCTACGGCGCTGGTCAAGATGGCTTTGGAAAAGACGGGCAATAAGGAAGTCTTGCAGGGCTGGATGGCCAAGTGGGAGCCGCTGGCCGACAAGGCCATCGATGCCTATTGCGCCGCACTGGTCGATGTGCCTGGTGCCGCAGCACAAGCCAAACAGGCCACTCGTGACTTCCGCCAGGGACTGGGGCTGGGGCTGGGGCTGTAGCTTTCACCCGCCCCTGCGGCAGGCGTTTTACACACAACCAGCGCCTGCCGCCCCGTCTGCAATCTTTTAAGTATGAAAACCATGGTACATACCCGAATTTCGACCGAGCCGGAGCACAGTGTGTTTGACCAGCTTGGCAAAGACAGCATTCTGCGTGCCGCCCTGCGGGCTGGCATTGGTGTTCCTTACGAATGCAATTCGGGTGGCTGTGGCAGTTGCAAGTTTGAACTCCTGGAAGGTGAAGTCGAAAACCTGTGGCCAGAGGCACCGGGTCTCACCGAGCGGGACCGGCGAAAAGGCAAGCTCCTTGCTTGTCAGTGCGTGGCCGTGAGCGACTTGCGGATCCAGGTTCGCACAACGCCCGAATATGTGCCGCGCATTTTGCCTCGGCGTTTGCTTGCCCGCTTCATCGGTAGGCGTGACATCACGCATGACATCAGCGAGTTTCGATTTGTGAGTGAAGCCGCAGCTGATTTTCTGCCGGGCCAATACGCCATGTTGGCCATCCCCGGCGTCAGCACGCCCCGCGCTTATTCCATGTCCAACCTGGGCAATGCAGAAGGCGAATGGCATTTTCAGATTCGTCGCGTTGCCCAGGGCGTGGCCACAGAGCAGTTGTTTAAGCATCTACAGATCGGGGCGGTGATCGAGATCGATGGCCCCTATGGTCTGGCTTTTTTGCGTACCGACGTGACACGCGACATCGTCTGCGTGGCTGGTGGCTCGGGTTTGGCACCCATGATTTCCATTGCCCGCGGTGCTGCGCAATCGGGCATGCTACAGACGAGCCAACTGCACTTTTTTTATGGCGGTAGGACCCCGCAGGACATCTGCGGCGAAAGCTTGTTGCGTGATTTACCCGGCTTTGGTGAACGCATCCACTTCTATCCCGTGGTCTCACTGCGTGGAGACGATGCGGCCTGGAGGGGTGAAACCGGCTTCGTGCATGAGCTTGTGGGGCGCATTTTGGGCGATGCGATGCCGGACCTTGAGTTCTATTTCGCCGGCCCGCCACCCATGACCCAGGGCTTGCAGGAAATGCTGATGGTCGGCCACCGGGTTCCCTTTGGGCAGATCCATTTCGATCGATTTTTCTAAAAACTTCGGTCTTATTTCAACGCCGTTTGGCTCGCCTGTAGCCGTACGATGTCATGCGTCAGTCGTATATGGGCTTCGAGCGCCAGGGCTGCGCGGGCTTCTTGTCGATCAATGGCTGCGCGGTAAATCGCCTCGTGTTCTTGGTGCACATCGCGGCCACTGGCGTGGGCGGCGGTGAGGCGCCAGTTGATGTTGCGGTAACGCTCGGCATGGCGGTAGAGGATCGATAGCAGGTACTTGCTCCAAGTAGAGTTGAACCCGGCAATAAGTGCTTCGTGAAAGGCCTTGTTGCGCCGCTCCCAGCGGTCGGAGCCGGATTCAGCCAGATCGCGCTCGGTGGCCGTCAGCAGTTCGTAGCTTTGCTTGAGTGCCGCCTCCCACTGCGCATCACCATGGCGGATGGACTGACGCAGCGCTTCGGTCTCCAACATCACCCGGGTATTGGTCACGTCTTCCAGATCGGCCATCGAAATGGGTGTCACGCGGAAACCGCGCTGACCCTCTGACGTGACCAGTGCGTCAGACACCAGCAGAGACAGGGCTTCGCGCAGGGTACCGGCACCTACCGCGTACTGATCCTTCAGGTGCTCCACGCGCAGGCGCTCGCCGGGGGCCAGCTTGCCACAGACCACATCATGGCGCAGACCCAAGTAGGCACGCTCCACCAGTGTGCGGGGTAGCGACGTGTCTGCGTCGGATTCGGCATCCAGGTTCGGTTGAATGGTGGACATCACAATGCTTTCGGTTTGTTGTTCATTTCGTTGGGAGGTGCAGCTGCGCTTCGATTTTGGCGCTGCTTTTGGCGATAAGCCATTTGCGGACGGGTCAGGCCCAGCAGACGTGCTGCCTCGGCCAAGTTGCCCCGCGCACGGCTCACGGCCTGGTCCAACACCCGGGCCTCGACTTCTTCCAACGAGCTGCCGCTGTCCAGAATGCGCGCGCTGAGGTCGTCGTCTTGTGCGCTGGGCAAGCGGGCTAGATGGCCATGCGAATCCAGGCTGGTTTGCGCCGCATCCGGTTGATTGGGAAAGAGATGTTCGACTTCGACCATGCCGGATTGGCTTGCCAGAATCACGCCGCGCTCCACCAGATTTTCAAGTTCGCGCACATTGCCTGGCCAGTCATACTGCTGCAACGCCCGCAGCGCACGTTCTTCAAAACCGAGCACACGTTTGCCGTGCAGAACGCAAAAGCGGGCCAACATACCTTGGGCCAGCAATTCAATGTCAGTCTTGCGCTCGCGCAGAGGGGGGATGCAGATGGGATACACATTGAGGCGGTACATCAGGTCGCGCCGGAAGCGCCCGGCTGTCACGGCTTTTTCCAAGTCCACATTGGTGGCTGCCACCAAGCGCACATTGACCTTGCGCGTGGTTTCGCCCCCCACGCGTTCGATCTCGCCTTCCTGAAGCACGCGAAGCAATTTGGCCTGGGCCGCCAGCGGCATCTCGCCCACCTCATCGAGCAGCAGGGTGCCGCCATCGGCGCGTTCGAAACGCCCTGCACGGGCCGCATGGGCGCCGGTGTAGGCACCTTTCTCCACGCCAAACAATTCGGCCTCGATCAGCTCGGCGGGCAGGGCGGCGCAATTGACCGCTACAAAGGGTTTGTCGGCGCGGCTGGAAAGCGCATGCAGGGCGCGCGCAAAACGTTCCTTGCCAACGCCAGTTTCACCAGTCAGCAGAACCGTCGCCTGGGTGGGGGCCACCTTGTGCATCAGGGTATAGGCATTGCGGAAGGCACTGGACGCGCCAACCAACAGGTCGCCTTGGGTGGCAGGTTCCAGTGTGGACTTGAGGGCCTCCACCTGCGACTGCAATGCCTCCAGCTTTTCCATCAGCGAGTCGTCGTTGAAATACACGCGATGCGCCTCGCCATCGGACCACTCCTCAATCGGGCGGCCGATGATCTGGCAATGGTCGGCACCACAGGCGGCGCACCGTGTTTCCTTGAACAGAATTAAACGACCCATGAAGGCGCTGGTGTAGCCACTCGCATAGCCAAGTAGTGTCCAGCAAGCGGGGTCGTCCACCAGCCCGAATTTCTGCTTGTGGGCGTAGGCTTCCCACGAGTGGTCCCAGCGGAAGTCCGCATAAAACTGTCCTGCCGCCATGTCAAAACTGAGCTTGACGGGTGTGACCTTCGCCGCACCTTCAAGCATATGCAACTGCGGACCCACCATAAAGCTGTCCTGTAAGGACTCGCCGGGCCGCGTCTTTTTGGCGTACTCGGCATCTGACAGGCCCGAGGCATAACCCATGCGAGTGAGTATGCGCCGAGCATGTTCCGAGCCCACCGAGGTGATCAGATCTTGGCGCAGGGCTGCGAGCGCATTGGTGTGCATTAGCACCATGCGGCGGTCACCCAACCAGATCGCACCGCTGTCCGTGTCAAAACGGAGCAAGCGGCGTAAGTCGCTGTCTGAAGGGTATCTGAGGCTCATGAATGGAATGTCTCGCGGTACAGCTAAAAGCTCATTTTCTCGATATTTTTCAAATCACGGCCGTCACGACAAGTGTTTGGGCTTGTTGTTTGAAAAGTGATCATTTGGTAAATCTTAGCCTATTTCAATAGGTCAAATGGTCATTTAAGGCAAAGATGATCCATGGGTTATCCAAGAGTAATCCCTATTGCGTTTTCATATCGATCCATTTTTTTCAACGACCGAGGTGATTTTTTTAAGGGTATTCCCTTGAAATATCGAGATTTTTGGATGGGCTCCGTTTTTTGGCAAGGTCCTTGCAAAGTGATGACGGAAATACCAGTCAACCCATGCCCATGACCTCCAACCCCGCAACCGCCACGCCCGCAGCAGATGAGCGCACTTGTGATGTCAGCCGCAAGTTTGTTCGCATTAAACAGGTCCATGTCGAGGGTTTGGTGTGTTTCGAGTTCGCTATAGGCTGGCCCGAGTTGTTTGTTGACCTGATGTTGCCTCGCGCTGCTTTTGATGACTTTTGTGTCAGCCAAAAAGTGCAATTGTTGAGTGAATGAACCCCGCATCGTTTCTTTTCCAAAAAGGATAGTTCCCATGTCTGTAGATCTCCACACCCGTGAAATCAAGCCCCTGCGCAACACCTTTGCGCACACCGCGCACTATGTGGGCAACGACAAGCCCGCTTCGCGCTACCAGGAGGCGACCCTGGGCACGCAGCCCACATCCAACTTTCATTACCGCCCGACCTGGGACCCGGAACACGAAATCTTTGACGCGTCCCGCTCCGCCATCAAACTGGCCGACTGGAATGCGCTGCGCGATCCACG
This sequence comes from Limnohabitans sp., assembly GCA_017986605.1. GTDB lineage: Bacteria > Pseudomonadota > Gammaproteobacteria > Burkholderiales > Burkholderiaceae_C > Limnohabitans_A. Next base: position 17,808 of record JAGNVG010000016.1, on the reverse strand, counting down.
CCAGTACTACTACGCCACATGGACCATGGCGCGTGCGCGCCAGCAGGACGCCATCGAGGCCAGCTACGAGTTCGTCGATTCCCGCCAACTGATCGCGAAGATGTCCGACGCTGTGCGTGCCAAAGTCTGCGAGGTGCTGATGCCACTGCGCCATGTGGCCTGGGGCGGCAATATGAACAACAGCTCGGTGGGTGCCTACGGGTACGGCACGCCGTTTACTGCACCGGCCATGTTCCATGCCATGGACCACCTGGGTGTTGCGCAGTACATCACCCGCCTCGGACTCGCCCTGGAGGAGCCCGGCGCGCTGCAGGCTGGCAAGAACGACTGGCTTGGCGCTTCGCACTGGCAGGAACTGCGCCGCTATGTGGAAGACACGCTGGTGCTGCAAGACCCCGTGGAACTGTTTGTCGCCCAGAACTTCGCACTCGACGGCCAGCTCTACCCACTGATCTACGGCAGTTTTGTGGATGACCACATCGTGCCCCAAGGCGGCACGGCCATCGCCATGCTCACGGCCTTCATGCCCGATTGGCACAGCGAGAGCGCACGCTGGATTGATGCCGTGCTCAAGGTCGCAGCTGCCGAGTCGCCTGATAACCAGAAGCTGATTGCCAACTGGGTCCAGCACTGGTCAGACCGCGCACAGACGGCACTCGCGCCACTGGCCGAATGGGCACTGGGCACCGAGGGCAAGCAAGCCCTGCAACAGGCACGCGATGTCCTGAATGGCCGTGGCCATAAAGCGGGTCTTTCAGCCTGAGCCCATCCAACAAAAATCAAGGAGACACAGCCCCATGTCCAATGTATTCATCGCCTTCCAGGACAACGAAGACGCACGTCCCATCATCGATGCCATCCTGGCTGACAACGCCAACGCTCAAGCCTCCTACCCCACCGGGCTGGTCAAGATCATGGCGCCCGGCACCTTGGTCATCAAGCGCGAAAGCATCGAAGAGCTGATCGGCCGCTCTTTCAATCTGCAGCAAATACACGTCAATCTGGTCACCCTCTCGGGCCACATCGACGAAGACGACGACCAGTTCTCGCTGAGCTGGACGCACTGAACCACACACATACCAGGAGACAAAAAATGGACGCCCCTGTCATCAAGAAAAAGCTCGGTCTCAAGGACCGCTACGCCGCCATGACCCGCGACCTCGCGTGGGACACCACCTACCAGCCGATGGACAAGGTCTTCCCGTATGACAAATACGAAGGCATCAAAATCCATGATTGGGACAAGTGGGAAGACCCCTTCCGACTGACCATGGACGCCTACTGGAAATACCAAGGCGAAAAAGAGAAAAAACTCTACGCCGTGATCGAGGCCTTTGCCCAGAACAACGGCCAGCTCGGAGTGTCCGATGCGCGCTACATCAATGCGCTCAAGCTGTTTCTGACCGGCGTGACTCCGCTGGAGTACTACGCCTACCGTGGTTTTGCGCATGCCGGTCGGCAGTTCACAGGTGCCGGTGCCCGTGTGGCCTGCCAGATGCAGTCGATTGATGAGCTGCGCCACTACCAAACCGAAACCCATGCGCTCAGCCACTACAACAAGTACTTCAACGGCTTGCACAGTCCACAGCACATGTTTGACCGTGTGTGGTACCTGTCAGTGCCCAAGTCCTTCTTTGAAGATGCCTATACGGGCGGTCCCTTCGAGTTCCTCACGGCCGTGAGCTTCTCGTTTGAATATGTGCTGACCAACCTGCTTTTTGTGCCCTTTATGTCGGGTGCGGCGCACAACGGCGACATGTCCACCGTGACCTTTGGGTTCAGCGCGCAGTCCGACGAATCGCGCCACATGACACTGGGCATCGAGTGCATCAAATTTCTGTTGGAGCAGGATCCTGCCAACGTGCCCATCGTCCAGGGTTGGATTGATAAATGGTTCTGGCGCGGTTACCGGCTGCTGACCATCGTGGCCATGATGCAGGACTACATGCTGCCTAAGCGCGTGATGAGCTGGCGCGAAAGCTGGGAAATGTATGTGGAAGACAACGGCGAAGCCCTGTTCAAGGACCTGGCCCGTTATGGCATCAAGAAGCCCAAGGGCTGGATACAGGCCTGCGAAGGCAAGGACCATATCAGTCACCAAGCCTGGGCTACGTTTTACCAGTACAACGGCGCAGCTCCCTTCCACACATGGATTCCCAAAGAGGAGGAAATGGCCTGGCTCTCGGAGAAGTACCCCGAGACCTTTGACGCGCTCTACAAGCCGCGCTGGGACCACTGGCGCACACAGGCCGCCGAGGGTAAGCGCTTCTACAACATGACCCTGCCCATGCTGTGCAACACCTGCCAGATTCCCATGCTGTTCACTGAGCAGGGCGATGCCACCAAGATCGCCTATCGCGAAAGCAACTACTTCGGGAACAAATACCACTTTTGCTCTGACCACTGCAAGGAAATCTTCGACCATGAGCCTGAGAAGTACATCCAGTCGTGGTTGCCTGTTCAGCAGATCTACCAGGGCAACTGCTTCAAGCCGGGCACAGACCCGACTCAGGAAGGCTTCGATCCGCTGCTGGCTGTGCTCGATTACTACCACATGAACGTGGGCCGGGATAACTTCGATTTCGAAACCTCGGAAGACAAAAAGAACTTTGCCGCCTGGAATGGCGAGAGCGCAGAAGGAGCAGCGAAATGAGTGTCAAGTCCATCAAACCTTACAACTTTCCGGCCCGGGATGCGCGCGAAAACTTTCCCGCACCCCTGCTCTTTATTGGTTGGGAAGACCATCTGGTTTTTGCAGCACCCATCTGCCTGCCCCTGCCGCCTGATACGCCTTTTGGTGCCTTGGGCGCAGCCGTGCTGCCCGGCACCTATGGTTCGCACCCGGACTTTGCCAAGATCGACTGGAATACGGTCGAGTGGACCAAGTCCGGCCAAGCTTGGCAGCCTGATCCAGCGAAGTCACTGGCCGACAACGGGCTCAAGCACAAGGACGTGATCCGATTCCGCACGCCCGGCCTGAGCGGTCTGAACGGCTCCTGCAACTGAAGGCGATGCCGTACCGACCATGAGCTACCAACTCACCATTGAGCCTTTGGGCGCGACCATTGAGGTCGAGGAAGGCCAAACCTTGCTGGATGCCGCCTTGCGCCAGGGCATCTACATTCCGCATGCCTGTGGCCACGGTCTGTGTGGGACCTGCAAGGTGCAGGTGAGCGACGGCGAAGTTGACCATGGCCATGCCAACCCGTTTGCCCTGATGGAGTTTGAGCGTGACGCAGGCAAGACCTTGGCCTGCTGCGCCACGCTGCAAAGCGATGTCTGCATTGAGGCCGACATTGACGAAGACCCGGACGCCGAAATCATCCCGGTGCGCGACTTCCACACCCAGGTGTCGCGCATCGAAACTTTGACGCCCACCATCAAGGCGATTTGGCTCAAGCTCGACAGCGCCATCCACTTTCAGGCAGGTCAGTATGTGCAACTGGTGATCCCCGGCATTGAAGGCACGCGCGCTTTTTCGATCGCCAATTCACCTTCGCAGGTACAAGGCACGGGCGAGCTGGAGCTCAATGTGCGCCTGGTGCCGGGTGGTGCAGGCACACATTGGCTGCACCAGCAGCTCAAAGTGGGCGACACCTTGAAGCTGTCCGGTCCCTACGGACGTTTTCTGGTGCGCAAGTCAGCCCAACGGCCACTGGTCTTCATGGCTGGTGGCTCGGGGCTGTCGAGCCCGCGCGCCATGATCCAGGACCTGCTGGACGACAACAGCCAGCAGCCCATGACCTTGGTTTACGGCCAACGCACGGTGGACGAGTTGTATTACGACGCGGAGTTTCGTGCGCTGGCCGAACAATACCCGCACTTCACCTATGTGCCCACGCTGTCGGGTGAGCCCGAAGGCTCGGACTGGGCGGGCGCGCGTGGCTTTGTCCATGACGTGGCCCGGACCCACTTCAATGGCAACTTTGCGGGCAATCAGGCGTACCTCTGCGGGCCGCCCGTCATGATTGAAGCTTGCATCAGCACCCTGATGCAAGGACGCCTGTTCGAGCGCGACATTTACACCGAAAAGTTTTTGTCGGCCGCCGACACCAACCAACAGCGCAGTCCGCTGTTCAAACGGGTTTAAGGAGCCAGGCGATGTTCTTTGATACCCGTCCCAAGGTCAGTGTGCACATGGCACAAACCGACGAAACCTATGCCTGCGCCACCAGTGAAAGTTTGCTTAAAGGCATGTTGCGTCTTGGTCGCAAGGGCATACCGGTCGGCTGCGTTAACGGCGGTTGCGGTGTCTGCAAGGTCCATGTGCTGGAGGGGCAATGCCAGCCGTTGGGGCCTATCAGTCGCGCGCACGTCAGCGCAGAAGAGGAAACACACGGCATCACCCTGGCTTGCCGTGTGGCACCCGTTACCTCGGTTCGGCTAGAGGTGGTGGGCAAGTTAGAAAAGCCATTCAAAAGAGGGTTCGCCAGCAAGGCCAATCCGTAATTTTTTTCAACCAAGAGGAGACAGTAATGGGAATTGCACGAATCGGACATGTCAGCCTGCGGGTGATGGACATGGCAGCAGCGGTCAAGCACTATGAAAAAGTACTGGGCATGAAAAAAACCATGGAGGATAAGCACGGCAACGTGTACCTCAAATGCTGGGACGAGTGGGATAAATATTCCCTGGTGCTCACGCCTTCGGATCAGGCCGGTATGAACCATGTGGCCTACAAGGTCGAAAACGATGCCGACCTGGACGCTTTGCAAAAGAAGGTCGAAGCCTACGGCATTCGTACCGCGATCCTGGCTGAAGGCGACATGCCCTCCGTCGGCCGCATGTTGCAGTTCAATCTGCCCAGTGGCCACGAGATGCGCTTGTATGCCATGAAGGAATTCGTGGGCACAGAGGTCGGTAGTACCAATCCCGATCCGTGGCCGGACAACATCACCGGTGCCGGTGCGCACTGGTTGGACCACTGCCTTCTGATGTGCGAGCTCAACCCCGAGACCGGCGTCAACAAGGTGGCTGAAAACACCCAATTCATGACGCAAGCGCTGGACTTCTTCCTGACCGAGCAAGTGCTGGTGGGACCGAACGGCGACATGCAGGCCGCCACGTGGATGGCACGCACGACCACACCGCACGACATCGCCTTTGTCGGTGGACCGCGCATGGGCCTTCACCACATTGCCTATTTCCTGGACTCTTGGCACGACATTTTGAAGTCGGCAGATGTGATGGCCAAGACCAAAACCAAGATCGATGTGGCCCCTACGCGCCACGGCATCACCCGAGGCGAGACGATTTATTTCTTTGATCCGAGCGGCAACCGCAATGAAACCTTTGCCGGTCTGGGTTATCTGGCCCAGCGCGATCGTCCTGTGACGACTTGGACCGAAGAACACATGGGCAGCGGCATTTTCTACCACACGGGTGAATTGGTGGCGTCCTTCACGGATGTGTACACCTGAGTTCATTCAGAACAGACCTCATGCGCACTGGGATGTGCGTGTGAGGTCGATTTTGTTCTCTACACGTTCGCAAGCAGTTTGAAAATGATTCAAAAAACAACATCAGCCAGTGTCAGTATGCGGAGCATTGACTGGCGCGCAGCCCATCTGGTCGTGGGAGTCGCCGTGCAGGCAGCGCAGGCCATGGGCGCCGCTGTCAATGTGGCGGTGGTTGATTCTTCGGGCCTGTTGGCGGCCTTTTTACGCATGCCCGGCGCTCCCCTGCATTCGATGGACATTGCCATTGACAAGGCATTTACTGCTGTCAGCTTTGGGTTGCCAACACACCAGTGGGCAGATGTCCTGCAAAGCCATTCGTCGGCTGTGCGTGAAGGCATTGTGCTTCGCCCGCGCTTTGTTGCCTTTGGCGGGGGTCTTCCCATTGTGGAGGCCGACCAACGCATAGGTGCCATCGGCGTTTCTGGCGGCAGCGAGGAACAGGATCAAGCGATTGCGCAAGCCGGTGTGACGGCGCTGGGCCTCGTCGTGGCGTGATGCATCGCCAATTTAATTTTTAACTCCAGTGAACAGCCATGAAACAGATCCTCAACTTCATCAACGGTGCGTACGTCAGCAATGCCAGCGGCAAGACCTATGAAAAGCGCAATCCGGTGGACAACAGCCTGATTGGCATGGTCCATGAGGCAGGCCAGCCTGAGGTGGATGCCGCCGTGGCTGCGGCCCGTGCGGCCTTGAATGGCCCATGGGGCAAGCTCTCTGTGGTGGAGCGCTGCGCCATGCTGGATGGCTTGGTCGCTGAAATCAACCACCGCTTTGATGACTTTTTACAGGCGGAAGTGGCCGACACCGGTAAGCCTGGTCACCTGGCCTCGCACATCGACATCCCGCGCGGTGCGGCCAATTTCAAGATATTCACGGACACCATCAAGAATGTCGCCACCGAGTCCTTCGAGATGCGTACACCCGATGGCAAAACCGCACGCAGCTATGGCGTGCGCACGCCGCGCGGCGTGATCGCCATCATCTGCCCCTGGAACCTGCCACTGTTGCTGATGACCTGGAAATGCGGTCCCGCCCTGGCCTGCGGCAACACCGTGGTGGTGAAACCTTCTGAGGCCACGCCGAGCACCGCCACACTCCTGGGCGAGGTGATGAACAAGGTCGGAGTGCCGCCCGGCGTTTACAACGTGGTCAACGGCTTTGGTGCGAACTCTGCCGGTGCATTCCTCACGGCGCATCAAGGTGTCAACGGCATCACCTTTACCGGCGAGACCAAGACCGGAACAGCTATCATGAAGGCGGGTGCCGATGGCATCCGACCGGTCTCTTTGGAGCTGGGGGGCAAGAACGCCGCTGTGGTGTTTGCCGACTGCGATTTTGAGAACGCCGTCAATACCGTCACTCGTTCAGTGTTTGAAAATTGTGGTCAGGTCTGCCTGGGTACCGAGCGCGTCTATGTGGAGCGCCCGATTTTTGACAAGTTTGTGGCCGCCTTGAAGGTCAAAGCTGAGGGCATGAAGCCGGGCCGCCCGTTTGATGCCGACACCAAGATTGGACCACTGGTGAGCAAAATTCACCAGAAGAAGGTGCTGTCGTATTACGCCAAAGCCAAAGAGGAGGGCGCAACCATCGTCTTTGGCGGCGGCGTTCCCGACATGCCAGATGCACTCAAGGATGGTTGCTGGGTCGAGCCCACCATCTGGACCGGATTGCCTGAGACGGCCACCGTGGTGCGTGAAGAAATTTTCGGCCCCTGCTGCCACATCACACCGTTTGACACCGAGGAAGAAGCGGTTCGCATGGCCAACGACACCAAGTATGGTCTGGCCACATCCATTTACACCCAGGACATCGGGCGTGCCAACCGCCTGGCCACACAGATAGAAGTGGGCCTGTGCTGGATTAATAGCTGGTTCCTGCGTGACCTGCGTACGCCATTTGGCGGCTCCAAGCAATCCGGCATCGGCCGCGAGGGGGGGGTGCATTCTCTGGAGTTTTACACCGAATTGCGCAACGTCATGGTCAAGTACTGAAAGTCTCCAATGAACCAAAATCCTGAAATCGGCAAGAGCATTGTTGCCAATGGCATCACCACCAATTACCACGACGTTGGCACCGGTTTTCCGGTGCTCCTGATCCACGGCTCTGGCCCTGGCGTCAGCGCTTGGGCCAACTGGCGCCTGACAATTCCCGCACTGGCCGCGCAGCGCCGTGTCATTGCGCCCGATATGGTGGGCTTTGGCTACAGCGAGCGACCTGCGGGCATCCACTACAACATGGACAACTGGGTGGCTCAGGCCATCGGCCTGCTGGACGCCTTGAATATTGAGCAAGCAGATCTGGTGGGCAACTCATTTGGTGGCGGCCTGGCCTTGGCACTGGCGATTCGTCATCCCCATCGGGTGCGGCGTTTGGTGCTGATGGGTGCAGCCGGTGTGCATTTCCCCATCACGCCCGGACTGGACGCGGTTTGGGGCTATCAGCCCTCGATTGCCAACATGCGCAAGCTGCTCGACATATTCGCCTTCGACCGAACATTGATGAGCGATGAGCTGGCCGAGCTGCGCTACAAGGCCAGCATTCAGCCTGGTTTCCAGGAAGCCTTCGAGAGCATGTTCCCTGCGCCACGCCAAAACGGTGTGGACGCCTTGGCCAGCCGCGAAGAAGACATACGCAACCTGCCTCATGAGACCTTGGTGATCCATGGACGCGAAGACAAGGTGTTGCCTCTGTCGAATTCGCTGAAGCTGGCGCAATGGATTGAGCGCACGCAGCTGCATGTGTTTGGCCGTTGTGGTCATTGGACGCAGATTGAACACGCGGCGCGCTTCACGCAGTTGGTAGGCAACTTCCTGGCCGAAGCCGACGCACAAGCCGCACGCTGATGGTCAGCCATCAATTTTCAAAAAAACTAACCGGACCTTTTCAATGGATGCCTCACAGATTACCCATTTAGGCGACGAGCTTTACCAAGCCATGACAACCCGTACTGTCATAGAGCCGCTGACCAACCGCTACCCCGATATCACCATCGAAAACGCGTACCACATCCAGCAACGCATGTTGCAGCGCAGGCTGGATGCGGGTGAGCGCATCGTCGGCAAGAAGATCGGCGTCACCTCCGCCGCCGTCATGAACATGCTGGGTGTGTACCAGCCTGATTTTGGCTACCTGCTGGACGGCATGATCTACAACGAGGGTCAGTCGATCGACATCAGCACCCTCATCCAGCCCAAGGCTGAGGGTGAGATTGCGTTCATCTTGAAGAAGGACCTGATGGGGCCGGGTGTGAGCAATGCCGATGTGCTGGCTGCCACCGAATGCGTGATGCCCTGCTTTGAGATCGTTGACTCGCGCATCCGCGATTGGAAGATCAAGATTCAGGACACTGTGGCCGATAACGCTTCGTGCGGCGTGTTTGTACTGGGCGACCGCGCGGTCGATCCGCGCCGTATCGACTTGTCCACTTGCGGCATGGTGCTCGAGAAGAACGGCGAGATCATTGGCACCGGTGCGGGGGCCGCCGCCTTGGGTTCACCTGTGAATGCGGTCACTTGGTTGGTCAACACACTGGGCCGTCTGGGCATTGGCATCAAGGCCGGTGAAGTGGTGTTGTCTGGCGCACTGGCCGCCATGGTACCCGCCAAGGCAGGCGACAACTTCCGAGTGTCGATTGGTGGGCTGGGCAGCTGCTCCGTCCGTTTTCACTGAACGTCGCACACGTACACGCACACGCACACACACATGTCCATAGCTCAGCCTGTTCACGGGGCGGTCACGGTGCTGATCACACGCCGTGTTACGCCTGGTCATGAGGAAGCGTTCGAGCACGCATCCAACAATATGACAGCTGCCGCAAGCAATTTCGCGGGCTATCTGGGCGGGCAACTGGTGCGGCCCGAGGCCGACAGCGTGAACACGGACGCTGGGATCTACAACGTGGTTTTTGCGTTTGACACGGCCGAACATTTGCAGGCCTGGCAGGCATCTCCCGTGCGCGCATTGGGGCTGGCGGCCATTGCGCCGCACATCGAAGGGCAAACAGTGCGCCAAGTCAGCGGCTTAGGCCACTGGTTTGCGGTGCCTACCGGCCCGAAACAAGCACCGCCCCCACGCTGGAAGGTGGCCGTGGTCACCTGGCTGGGTATTTGTCCCACGGTGTATCTGCTGTTTCTCTTGCTGGGCGAACCATTGGCCCCTTGGCCTCTGCTGCCGCGCGTGATGCTGCTGACCTCGTTGGTGGTGGTGATCATGACCTGGTTCGTGGCACCGCAGCTCACTCGCTTGCTCAACCCCTGGCTGTATCCGGAAAAGCCGGTCAGCACTTCTGCATAGGACCTCAACATGGATTTGCAACTCAAGGGTAAGCGTGCCCTGATCACGGGCTCTACCGCCGGGATTGGCTGGTCAATCGCTCGCGAGCTGGCGGCTGAGGGTGCGCAGGTGCTGCTCAACGGCCGCGATGCACAGCGATTACAAGACGCTTTGCAGCGTATGCAGGCCGAACTTCCCGATGCCACCATCACTGCATTGCAGGCGGATCTGGCCACGGTCGTTGGTTGCCAGCAGTTGTTGGACGCAGCGGGTGAGGTAGACATCCTGGTCAACAACTTGGGCATCTTCGAGCCGAAGGACTTTGAGCAGATCACCGACATGGATTGGCAGCGCTTCTTCGAGGTCAATGTGATGAGCGGTGTGCGCTTGGCGCGCGGCCAGCTGGCGGGCATGAAGCGGCGTGGCTGGGGTCGCATTGTTTTCATCTCCAGCGAATCGGGCATCTGCCCTCCGGGCGACATGGTGCATTACGGCATGAGCAAGTCGGCCCAGCTGTCGGTCTCGCGCGGCTTGGCGGAGACCTGTGCAGGCACCGGTGTCACGGTCAACGCTGTGCTGCCGGGGCCCACCCGTACTGAGGGCGTGGGTGACTTTTTTGCCAAGCTGGCCAGCGATGCGGGTCAGACACTGGCCGAAACCGAAGCGGCATTTTTCAAGCACGCCCGCCCGACCTCATTGCTTCAACGTTTTATTGAACCGTCCGAGGTCGCTGCTTTGGTGACCTATGTGTGCAGTCCGCGTGCAGCAGCCACCAACGGAGCCGCCCTACGCGTCGATGGCGGCGTTGTTCGTTCACTGATCTGATTTATCAACTTCATCCTGAGGACTTTATGAAAAAAATCAAATGTGCCCTGATCGGGCCCGGCAACATCGGCACCGATCTGCTGGCCAAACTGCAACGCAGCCCCTTTTTGGAGCCGGTCTGGATGGTGGGCATTGACCCTGAGTCCGACGGCCTCAAACGCGCCCGTGAAATGGGGATCAAGACCACGGCGGACGGTGTGGATGGTTTGTTGCCGCATGTGCTTGAGGATGGTGTGCAGATTGCCTTTGATGCCACGAGCGCCTATGTGCATGCTGAAAATTCGCGCAAACTCAACGCCTTGGGCGTTCTGATGATCGACTTGACGCCTGCCGCCATTGGCCCTTTTTGCGTGCCTCCTGTGAACCTCACCTCTCAAGTGGGCCAGCGCGAGATGAACGTGAACATGGTCACTTGCGGCGGTCAGGCCACCATTCCCATGGTGGCTGCGGTCAGCCGTGTTCAGCCCGTGGCCTACGGCGAAATTGTGGCCACGGTATCCAGCCGCTCGGTGGGCCCTGGCACGCGCAAAAACATCGATGAATTCACCCGGACCACTGCTGCTGCGGTCGAACAAGTGGGTGGTGCCAAAAAGGGCAAGGCCATCATCATCATCAACCCGGCAGAGCCGGCCATGATGATGCGTGACACCGTGCATTGCTTGACCGAATCCACGCCCGACCAAGCGGCCATTACCGCATCCATCCACAAAATGATTGCCGAGGTGCAGAAATATGTGCCTGGCTACAAGTTGGTGAACGGGCCCGTGTTTGATGGCAACCGTGTCTCGGTTTTTCTGGAAGTGGAAGGCCTGGGCGACTACCTGCCCAAGTACGCGGGCAATCTCGACATCATGACCGCTGCAGCCGCCCGCACGGCCGAAATGTTTGCCGAAGAAATCATCTCAGGCAAGCTTGTCTTGAGCCCTTCCGAAGCCGCCACCGTCTGAATCCCCAGGAGAAATACATGAATTTGCAAGGCAAAAAAGTAACTGTTCACGACATGACGCTGCGTGACGGCATGCACCCTAAGCGCCACCTGATGACGCTGGACCAGATGAAGACAGTGGCCTGCGGTCTGGACGCCGCTGGTGTGCCTTTGATCGAAGTTACCCACGGCGATGGCCTCGGTGGTTCTTCGGTGAACTACGGTTTCCCGGCTCACACCGATGAAGAGTACCTGGGTGCGGTCGTGCCGCTGATGAAGCAGGCCAAAGTCTCTGCGCTTTTGATTCCCGGTATTGGCACCGTGGACCATTTGCTCATGGCCAAAGACCTGGGCGTCAAGACCATCCGCGTGGCCACACATTGCACCGAGGCCGATGTCTCCGAGCAGCACATTGGCAAGTCGCGAGCCCTTGGTTTGGATACGGTGGGCTTTCTGATGATGGCTCACATGGGCAGCCCGGAAAAGCTGGTCAGTCAGGCCCTGTTGATGGAAAGTTATGGTGCCAATTGCATCTACATCACAGACTCGGCCGGTTACATGCTGCCCGACGATGTGCGCGCCCGTCTGGGTGCGGTGCGCTCGGCGCTGAAGTCTGAGACTGAGCTGGGTTTTCACGGGCACCACAACATGGCCATGGGCGTGGCCAATTCCATTGCAGCGATTGAAGTCGGGGCCACCCGCATTGACGCAGCAGCAGCCGGCTTGGGCGCAGGCGCTGGCAACACCCCCATGGAAGTGTTTGTGGCCGTGTGCGCACGCATGGGCATTGAGACCGGTGTGGACGTGTTCAAAATCCAGGACGTGGCAGAAGATTTGGTGGTGCCCATGATGGACCACGCCATTCGTATCGACCGTGATTCGCTCACTTTGGGCTATGCCGGTGTTTACTCTTCCTTCCTTCTGTTTGCCAAGCGCGCCGAGAAAAAATACGGTGTCTCAGCCCGCGACATTCTGGTGGAGATGGGACGGCGCGGCATGGTCGGTGGCCAGGAAGACATGATCGAAGATACGGCCATGACCATGGCCCGCGAACGCGGCATTGCGCAAAAGGCAGCAGCATGAAACTCGACAGCAAGACCATTTCCGACCTCGCCGAACGTCTGGAAAACTGTGAACTCCAGGCGCACGACACGACCAAGATCACCGACGACCACCCTGACATGGACTGGGACGATGCCTACGCGATCCAGAACACCATCAAGGCCAGCAAGATCGCTCACGGTCATCGCATCGTCGGTCTCAAGGCGGGCCTGACATCCCACGCCAAGATGAAACAGATGGGCGTGACCACGCCAGTGTTCGGTTTCATGGCTGACTACTTTGCCGTGCCGGACGGCGGCGAATGCAAAGTGAGTGAATTGATCCACCCGAAAGTGGAGCCCGAAATTGCCTTTGTGACCAAGACCGAATTGCGTGGCCCCGGTTGCCATATCGGTGCGGTGCTTGCGGCCACTGACTTTGTGCTGCCAGGGATTGAGGTGATCGACAGCCGCTACCGCGACTTCAAGTTTGACCTGAAAAGCGTCGTCGCCGACAACACTTCGGCCGCACGCTTTGTGGTGGGTGGCCAACCCATGGAGGTCGACGGTGTGGACCTGCGCACTGTCGGCATCGTGTTGGAAAAAAATGGCGTGCCGGTGGCCTTTGGTGCCGGTGCTGCGGTACTGGGCCATCCCGCTGCCGCCATTGCCATGTTGGCTAACCACTTGGCCGAGCGCGGGGAATGCATACCGGCTGGCACCTTGATTTTGTCGGGCGGCATCACCGAGGCCGTGTCGGTTGCTGCGGGTGACAACGTGACCCTGCGTGTGCAGGGCATGGGCAGTACCAGCATCCGTTTTGTCTAATGCCACTCGCGGAGTAACAACATGCCATTCGCACAGATTTACATGCTCGAAGGTCGCACCGAAGAGCAAAAACGCGCTGTCATTGAAAAAGTCAGTGCCGCCCTGGTGGAGGCCACCGGTGCCCCAATAGCCAATGTGCGCGTTTGGATCCAGGACGTGCCCAAGGAAAACTGGGGTATCGCTGGCGTCAGCGCCAAGGACTTGGGGCGTTGAAACCGGCAGAATGAAAACCTCACCCTATCGCGCCACCATTCGCCCGAAAATCCTCAGTTCGGACGATGGTGACGGATCGACATGCGTTCTGGACGATGTTTCATTTGTAGGTCGGTGGCTTCAGCCCCGACATTGAAGCTCAATCTTCCAGCAGCAAGCTTCGCAGCTCGGCCAGCTCCTGTGGGCTGAGGCCGATGGCTCCGTGCAAATAGTCGCGCATGCCGCCGTGCTGCGCGTCCACTTCATCAAACGCCGCATGCAAAAAATCGGGCTGCACCTGCCAGAGCACTTTCATCACATGGGCAGGGCCTTTGCCTTCTAGGCGGGCGTCGCGTTTGTACAGCTGGTTGGTCAGCAAATAGTCGTGCTCAATGGTGGCCCGATCAACGCCCAGCGCTGACAGCAGCAGCGCCGCCGCAAAACCCGTGCGGTCTTTGCCCGCCGTGCAGTGAAACACCTGCGGTGTGGGTTGCTCCAGCACATGCTTCAAAAAACGGCTGAAAGTGTCCGCGTTGTGGTTCACAAAATCGCGGTAGGTCTCGCGCATCAGCTCCACCGTTTCTTCGGTGGTGGGCACGATGCCTTGCGCCACCAGTGCCTGCATGCGAGCGATCACCGTGGGCTCAATCGTCAGGGCCACGCGTTCAACGCCTGCAATGGCGTAAGGTGTGGCGGTGTATTCGGCCACACCCCGAAAGTCCAGGCTGTGGCGCACACCCAGCGCTTGCAGGCGGGCCACATCACTGTCGGTCAGCCCCGCCAGATGGTCCGAGCGGAACACCCGACCACGCCGCACGCGTTGCCCGTCTGCGGTCAGGTAACCGCCGACGTCGCGGAAGTTGGAGGCACCTTGGAGGGGGCCGAGTGGAATGGATGTGTGGCTCATGTGCGTTTTGAAGGGGGTGGCCTCATTGTGCGGTTTTCAAACCGACAAACCTGTCATCTTGGTGCAAAGAGGGGTTCGATGTCCCCATTTAGACCTCCGGTTAAAATCCCGAACTTCCCAAGGAGCGTTGCAGCCCGCCGCCGTCTAGGCGCAGCAGGTCAGGCTTGGGGCCTTCAATTCCTGATTGTTTTGCACAACGACGCTCACCTGTAAGCCCAAGGTGAGCCTGTGTCTGTTGTCGCGTCTGAAATCCTGTCTGTTCCCCCCATGAAGTTGTCCGGTCTGGAGCCTGTCTCCATCGGCACCGGGTCGCTGTTTGTCAACGTGGGTGAGCGCACCAACGTGACCGGCTCCAAAGCTTTTGCCCGCATGATCCTGAACGGCGAGTATGAGCAGGCTTTGGCCGTGGCGCGGCAGCAGGTCGAAAACGGCGCGCAGGTGATCGACGTGAATATGGACGAAGCCATGCTCGACAGCCAGGCGGCCATGGTGCGGTTTTTGAACCTGATGGCCGGTGAGCCCGACATTGCCCGTGTGCCGGTGATGGTGGACTCGTCCAAATGGACGGTGATCGAAGCCGGTCTGCGCTGCATCCAGGGCAAGGGCATCGTCAACTCGATCAGCATGAAAGAAGGCTTGGACGAATTCAAGCGCCAGGCCAAGCTGGTCAAGCGCTATGGCGCGGCCGCCGTGGTGATGGCGTTTGATGAAAAAGGCCAGGCCGACACCTACGAGCGCAAGATCGAGATTTGCGAACGCGCTTACCGCGTGTTGGTCGACGAGGTGGATTTCCCGCCCGAAGACATCATTTTTGACCCGAACATTTTTGCGATCGCCACCGGCATCGAAGAGCACAACAATTACGCGGTCGACTTCATCAACGCGACACGCTGGATCAAGCAGAACCTGCCCGGTGCCAAGGTCTCGGGCGGCGTGTCGAATGTGTCGTTCAGCTTTAGGGGCAACGACCCGGTGCGCGAGGCGATCCACACCGTGTTCCTGTACCACGCCATCCAGGCGGGCATGGACATGGGCATCGTCAACGCGGGCATGGTCGGCGTCTATGACGACCTGGAGCCCACACTGCGCGAGCGGGTGGAAGACGTGGTGCTGAACCGTCGCCCTGATGCGGGCGAGCGTTTGGTGGAAGTGGCCGACAGCGCCAAAGGCGCGGCCAAAGACGAGAGCACCAAGCTGGCTTGGCGCGGCACGCCCGATGCGCCCGTGAGCGTGGCGCAGCGCTTGAGTCATTCGCTGGTGCACGGCATCACCGATTTCATCAGCGACGACACCGAAGAGGCTTACCGCGAGATTTTGGCCAAGGGCGGACGCCCGCTGCATGTGATCGAAGGCCCGTTGATGGACGGCATGAACGTGGTCGGTGACTTGTTCGGCCAGGGCAAGATGTTTTTGCCGCAGGTGGTCAAAAGCGCCCGCGTGATGAAGCAGGCCGTGGCGCATTTGCTGCCCTACATCGAGGCCGAAAAATTGGCGCAAGAAGCGGCGGGCGAAGACGTGAAGGCCAAGGGCAAGATCGTGATCGCCACCGTCAAGGGCGATGTGCACGACATTGGCAAAAACATCGTCACCGTGGTTTTGCAGTGCAACAACTTTGAAGTGGTGAACATGGGCGTGATGGTGCCTTGCCACGAAATTTTGGCCAAAGCCAAAGAAGAAAACGCCGACATCATTGGCCTGTCGGGCTTGATCACGCCCAGCCTCGAAGAGATGCAGTACGTGGCGGCCGAGATGGAAAAAGACCCGTATTTCCGCGAGCGCCAGATGCCGCTGCTGATTGGCGGTGCCACCTGCAGCCGCGTGCACACCGCCGTCAAGATCGCGCCCAACTACAGTGGCCCCGTGGTCTATGTGCCCGATGCCTCGCGCAGCGTGGGCGTGGCGCAGGGTTTGCTGTCTGAGCAAGCGGCCAAATTCATCGCCGACTTGAACACCGACTACGACAAGGTGCGCGAGCAGCACGCCAACAAAAAACAAACGCCCATGTGGACGCTGGCGCAAGCCCGCGCCAACAAGACACCCATCGACTGGTCACAAGGCGTGCCCGCCGCGCCCAAGTTCATTGGCCGCCGTGTGTTCAAAAACTACGACTTGGCCGAGATCGCGCAATACATCGACTGGGGCCCGTTCTTCCAGACTTGGGACTTGGCCGGGCCATTCCCAGCGATCCTCGATGACGAAGTGGTGGGCGAGCAGGCCCGCAAGGTCTATGCCGACGGCCAGGCCATGCTGCAAAAAATCATCGACGGCCGCTGGGTCACGGCCAACGCGGTGCTGGGCCTGTACCCTGCCAACAGCGTGAATGACGACGACATCGCGCTGTACGCCGACGCCTCGCGCAGCCAAGTCGCCATGACCTGGCGCGGCCTGCGTCAGCAAACCGAGAAACACCTGATCGATGGTGTCATGCGCCCCAGCCGTTGCCTGGCCGACTTCGTCGCGCCCACAGGCCAAGACCATGTGGGCGTGTTTGCCGTCACGGCAGGCATTGGTGCCGACAAACGCGCCGCAGCCTTTGAAGCCGCGCACGACGACTACAGTGCCATCATGCTCAAGTCTCTGGCCGACCGCCTGGCCGAAGCATTGGCCGAGTGCCTGCACAAGAAAGTGCGCACCGACTTGTGGGGCTACGCCGCCGCTGAGGCGCTGAGCAACGAAGAACTCATTGCCGAAAAGTACCAGGGCATCCGCCCCGCCCCCGGCTATCCGGCTTGCCCCGACCACAGCGCCAAACAAGCGATGTTTGACTTGCTGCAATGCCAAGACATCGGCATGGGCCTGACCGAAAGCCTGGCCATGACGCCTGCGGCCAGCGTGAGCGGTTTTTACCTCGCGCACCCCGAGGCGCAGTATTTCAACGTGGGCAAGGTGGGTGATGACCAGGTGCAAGACCTGGCGCAGCGCAGCGGCGTGCAAGTCAAAGACTTGCAGCGCTTGTTGGCCCCCAACCTCTGAACACCATGCACAATTTCTGGACCGCCTGCGGTCACCAACATCTGACCCGCAACGCGCGGGGCTGGATGTGCCCCACGCCCGACTATTGGCGGCTGTGGCTGCAGCGCCCGGAGTTGGCCTTGGTGCCCGAATCGTGCAAGGCCGAAAAGCGTTTGCATGCCGCCTTGACCGATGCGCCCAACATGCAGGTCACCCCTGCAGACTACAAACATTTCAAGGACGACGATGTCCGTGAAAATTACAAACTGTTTTTGCGGTTCCGTGACGAGGTGGAAGCTGCGGGCTCGCTGGAGTCGGCCTACATGGCCTGGCAGCAAAGCGGCAACATCCAGTTGCCTCCGCTCTTCATCGACTTGGTGGTGCAGGCCATCGTGTGCAATGTGC
>JAGNVG010000116.1 GCA_017986605.1 Limnohabitans sp. | reverse complement strand
ATTCATGATGTACATCATTCACAATGGTGATATACATTGGATGTCTGAATGAATTCCTCCATCCCTGCCTCTTTTCGCACGCTTGATCTGAATTTGCTGCGGGTTTTTGACGAAGTCATGGCCGAACGCAGCCTGACCCGTGCTGCTCACAACCTGTCCCTGACCCAACCCGCGGTGAGCAACGCTTTGCGCCGCTTGCGTGATGCACTGGACGATGAGCTGGTGCGCCGCCAAGGGCACGGCATCGAACCGACACCACGCGCACTGGCTTTGTGGCCCAGCGTGCGGGAAGCGCTGCGCCAATTGCAAGAGGCCATCGTGCCCAGCCCATTTGTGGCGCAAGAGACCAGCAGCACCTTCGTGTTGGCCATGGCCGATGCCACGGCGGCCGAACTGATGGGTGGACTCGCAAGGCAATTGCAAAGCGAAGCGCCTGGCGTGTCATTGCGTGTGGTGCCGCTGACCACACGCGACCCACGCAAGCTGTTGAGTGACGGAGCAGCCGACATGGCGCTGGGTTACTTTCCGGCGGTGTTGACCGATCTGACAGGGCGCGCCCAAGCAGGCGAAGCAGTGGCTTTCGAACACCAACGCCTGTACGCGGGTGAATATGTCTGCGTGATGCGTCGCGGCCACCCTTTGGCCAAACAACCCATGACACTGGACACTTACTGCACCGCCCGGCATCTGCTGGTGAGTTTTTCTGGCCGGCCTTACGGTTTTGTCGATGAAGCACTCTCATCAATCGGCAGAAAACGGCGCATTGTGCTCACGGTGAACCAGTTCTTTACCGCCGGACAGGTGGTGGTCAACTCTGACCTGCTCACCGTGCTGCCACGCCACTTCGTGCCCACCACGGGTATGACCGACCAATTGGTGCTGCGCGATTTACCACTGGATGTGCCGCCAGTGCATGTCGAAGCCCTCTGGCATAGGCGACGGCAACACGACAGCGCACACCAATGGCTGCGCCAGCAGTTGTTGCAAGTAGCCCAAGCCGCTTTTGCCAACGAAGGCAGCGCATGAAAATCCAATTGCTCTCGGACCTGCACCTGGAAGCGAACCCCACATTTGTCCACGTGCCCGCGCCCGATGCGGATGTGCTGGTGTTGGCGGGCGACATCGGCTCTTACCAAACCCATTCGGCTCTCACCGCCGCAGGCGATACTGACTTTGGTCTGAAACGCTTTTCACCACGACACGGTTGGCCCACTCCCGTGCTGTTTGTACCCGGCAACCACGAGTACGACGGCATGGACTTTGACCAAGCCCATGCACGGCTGCAAGACAGCTGTGATCGGCTGGGCATCACTTGGCTGGAGCGCGAGGTGGTGACGCTGGGCAGCGTGCGCTTTGTGGGCACCACCTTGTGGGCTGACTTTGACGCGCTCGGCCCGCTGGCGGGCCAGACTTTGCCGGACCCGGCATCGACGCAATTTCCGGCCCACTTCAACCACCCCAACAGCCCATACACCCGCCAACTCAAGGCGCGCGACAAAGCGTTTCGCGCCGCCAACTATTACCTTCGCAAAACCGGCAGCACACGGGCGGGCGAGCCTTGGCTGGCAGAGCCCATGCGTGCGCAAGCCTTGTTATGCCAAGACTGGTTGAGCCAAGCTCTCAGCGTGCCCTTTGATGGCGCGACCGTGGTCGTGACGCACTTTGCGCCCAGCCTGCGCAGCGCTGACCCCCGTTATGGCCAAGTGCCGGGCACTGCCGGGTTCTGCAATGCACTGGACCACTTGTTGCCGCGGGCACAACTTTGGTTGCACGGCCATTTGCATTGCCCCAGTGACTACACCCATAGCGGCTGCCGTGTGGTGGCTAACCCGCTGGGCTACGCGCACAAAGGCGAGCAACACCAGTTCAATGCCCAACGCGTACTGCAGCTACAGCGCTGAAATCGCACAACATGTTCTGCGAACATTCCCGCGATTTCATGACCTGAGTCAAGAACGCCGCTGAGGAGTTGATTACATTGAAGACTTGTTTGATCTTCTTTAGGAGCACACCATGAAAATCTTATTGGCCGTTGACGGCAGCGACTACACCAAAAAAATGCTGGCTTACCTGACCACTCACGACGAGTTGTTCAGTGCCAGCAACAGCTATACCTTGCTCACGGTACAACCCCAACTGCCAGCCCGAGCCCGCAGCGTGGTGGGCAAGGAAGCTGTTGAGGCTTTTCAGCGGGAAGAGTCTGAGAAAGTGCTGAGCCCGGTCACTAAATTTTTGGTCCGTCATGGCATCGATGCCAAGACCATCGCCAAGGTCGGCCACGCGGGCGAAATCATTTCCAAAACAGCCGACAGCGGCAAGTTCGATTTGGTGGTCATGGGCTCACATGGCCACGGCACCTTGGGCAATTTGGTCATGGGCTCGGTGGCCACCCAAGTGCTGGCGCACTGCAAAGTGCCCGTGCTGTTGGTTCGCTGAACGCGTTGGCACTGTTTGTGGGCGACACCCCGCCCGCAAAGTCAGCGTGCGCTCAGACCGTCGAAACAGGTGCTCATCACCAAGTCAAGGATCTGTTCGTCGGTGTGCTGCTCGCCCATTTTCAGGAACTCCAGGACCGGATCACAGGCCCTGGCAAACAGGGTGTAGAGCACCGCAACAGGGGGTAATGTGGTGTTGATTTGACCTTGCGCTTGGGCTTGCTCGATCCAACCGCCCAAAGCATCACTGACCTCCATCAAACCGTCCATGTAATCTTTGCTCGCCATCAAAGTGGCACGCAAACTGGAATTTTGGCTGGGCAAAGACGGCATCAAGCCCTGCAATTTCAAGGTCATGGTCCAGCGTGTCACGGACTTGAGTTTGTCGATGGGTGACTGCTCGGCAGGCACGGCTTGGATGAAGTCTTGCGCCTTGCGCATGGCGGCCACCATCGCGGCACAAGCGAGCTCTTCTTTGCTGGTGAAATGCTTGTAAAGACTGGCTTTGGCAATCCCCACTTCGGCGGCCACCTCGTCCACCGTCATCGCATCAAAGCCCTTTTCGGCCAAAAAACGGTTCACCGACTGGATGATGGCCGTCTCTCGCGCCGCCAGCATCTGGATCTTGAAAGACTTCTTCGGTGGTTTAGGGGTGTCGGTGTTCATGGCCGAATTCTAGCCCCGCGTATCAAAAAAAAGACCGGCGGGTCACTCCCGATCCTCCATCATTCAACATTCACCCCTCTTTGTGTACGCCAGCCAGGCCTGAACGGATGGCCAGTTTCGCCTGCGCTTTGAACACACCCTCAGCCAAAGCCGGGTTGGAGGTTGTCCGGAATTCGGCGCTGATGCCCTCTGGCCTCACGTCCAGCAAGGTGTAGCCGCGCTCATCAGAGCGGGCATGCACGATGTCCGGGTTGCTGTCACGGATTTGGGCCAACAACTTCTCTCCCAGACCCCGCGACGTGATGGAGGTGGTCACGATCTCGCTGGCCACCACGGGCGAACGCTCGTCATTGGCCTGCACACGCAACTGGGCTGCCACGTTCATGTGCACATCGCCCCCCAACATGACCACGTTGCTCAAGCCGGCGTCGGCCACGGTGGCCAGCAATCGGGCTCGGGCTTGTGGATAACCATCCCACCCATCGGTGAACGCACTGCGCCCCAACGGTGTGTTGACGCCGCTCGAACTCATTTGTGTGGACTGGGCCACCAACTTCCAGCGCCGAGTGCTGCGGGTCAAGCCCTCGGTGAACCATTGCTCCTGAGCCATACCCAACATGCTGCGCGCAGGGTCGGCCAATGCATCGCAGCCCACCACCACGCGACCACCGCCCCGGTTTGGGTCGGGGCAAGCCTGGTGGTCTCGGTATTGGCGGCAGTCCAGCGTCCACACATCGGCCAACTGTCCCCAGGCCAAGCGGTCATGGATGCGCATCTGGCTGGGTTGGGCCGGATCGGGCCCCAAGCGCACCGGCATGTGTTCAAAATAAGCCTGATAGGCGGCAGCGCGGCGGCGCAAAAACACCTTCGGATCACTGAAGTTGCGATCTAGGTCATTGGCGTAGTCATTGACCACTTCATGGTCATCCCAAGTCATCAACCAAGTGTGTGCGGCATGGCAGGCACGCAAGTCGGCATCGGTTTTGTACTGCGCATGGCGGTCACGGTATTCGTCCAGTTGTTTAGGCACGCCCCCTTCGTGCTTGCGCAACATGTACTGCGGGTTAGAGCTTTCATAGATGTAGTCGCCCACAAACAGCACCAGATCCAGATCACGCTGGGCCATTTCACGGTGCGCCGAAAAATAGCCTTGCTCGTAATGTTGGCAAGACGCCAGGGCAATGCGCAAGCGGTCCACTGCGTCATTCGCAGCTGGGCTGGTGCGAGCGCGCCCCACCGGGCTGGTGGCACTGCCGCAGACAAAACGGTACCAATATGGTCGCCCCGCTTGCAAACCACTGGCCACCACATGCACGCTGTGGGCACGCGCAGCATCGGTCTGAACACGCCACTGGCGCACGGGTTGGCGCAAAGCGGCATCGGCAAAGACCTCACACACCACGGAAATGCTTTGCGAGTTGAGCGCCGCATCCGCCTCAGTGATGCGCAAGCGCGTCCACAACACCACACTGCCCGGCTGAGGCTGCCCACTGGCCACCCCCAAGCTGAAGGGATCGGCCTGCCAACGTGGCCCTTGGGCTGCCCCAGCGGCACTGCTCAGACTTTGCGCCACGGCAGCGGGCGTGAGCCAAGGCGATAGCGCCAAGGCCAAAGCCATGCGATTCCAGTCACGCCGGGCCACATTCGTGCGCGATGAAATACCCATCAAGGGCTCAGGCGTTTGGGTTGATTTCATCAAAGTTCCTTGCACAGCTGGGAGGATGACGGGGATGTTACCTGCCGCAAGACCGGGGACCACAGGCGACACGTCCAACGACTGGGGCACGGCACAATGCAGGCCATGAATTCGCGCAAAGATCATCTGGACGGACTGGCCATCGGCACCTTGCTCGCCTGCTGCATGTTTTGGGGCCTGCAACAGGTGCTCGTCAAATCCATCATGGGCGAAGTGGCCCCGCTGTTTCAAGCCAGCCTGCGCTGTGTGGGCGCTTGTGTGCTGCTGCTGGTGTGGTGCCGCGTGCGCGGCGTGCGCCTGTTCGAGCGCGATGGCAGCCTTTGGCCCGGCCTGTTGGCGGGCGGCTTGTTTGCGGCAGAGTTCGCGTGCATTTACCTGGGCTTGCGCTATACCTCGGCCTCACGCCTGACGGTGTTCCTCTACACCTCGCCCTTTTGGGTGGCGGCGCTGGTGCCGCTGTTCGTCAAGTCGGAGCGGCTGCGGCCCATGCAATGGCTGGGCATGGCTTGCGCCTTTGTGGCCGTGGCCTTTGCCATGCGCGAAGGTCTGCATGCGGGTAACGCCGATGGCAGCGCCTTCGGTGACCTGCTTGGCCTGGCCGCCGGGGCCCTGTGGGGCCTGACCACTGTGACCATCCGCGCTAAAAACCTGACCCGCATCGCCCCCGAGAAACTCTTGCTCTACCAAATCGCCACCACCGCCCTGGCCGTGCCCTGGCTCTCGTTGGGGCTGGGCGAAACCTGGTCCTTTGACTGGAGTGCGCTGGCCTGGGGCTCGATGCTGGCACAAACCGTGATCGGCGCTTTCGCCAGCTACCTGGCCTGGATGTGGATGCTGGGCCGCTACCCAGCCACCAAGATATCCGTGTTCGTTTTCTTAACGCCCCTGTTTGCCCTGCTGTTTGGCGCCTTGCTGCTCGGCGAAGCGGCCACCCCCACGCTGCTGATGGCGCTTGGGCTGGTGGCGGTGGGCATTGTGCTGGTCAACCGCAAACCCTCATGAAGAACCCCATGACTTACCAAGCCCTGCAAATCCAAAAAGACGACTCTGGTTACCGCTGCTCCCTGCAAGCGCTGGATGACAGCGCCTTGCCCGAAGGCGACGTGACCGTACAAGTGGGCTACTCCACCCTCAACTACAAAGACGGCCTGGCCATCACGGGCAAAAGTCCGGTGGTGCGCAAGTTCCCGCTCACGCCCGGCATTGACCTGGCGGGCACCGTGACCGACAGCCAACACCCACTGTTCAAAGCAGGCGACCAAGTCATTTTGAACGGCTGGGGCGTGGGCGAGAGCCACAGTGGCGGCTTGGCCCAAAAAGCTCGGCTCAAAGGCGACTGGCTGGTCAAATTGCCAACCGGCTTCACCCCGCGCCAAGCCATGGCGATTGGCACCGCAGGCTACACCGCCATGCTGAACGTGATGGCGCTTGAAAAACACGGCGTCATACCCGCCAGCGGTGACATCTTGGTCACGGGCGCAGGCGGTGGCGTGGGCAGCGTGGCCATCGCCTTGTTGGCCAAGCTGGGCTACCGCGTGGTGGCCAGCACAGGCCGCCTGCAAGAAGCCGACTACCTGCGCCAGCTGGGCGCGGCCGACGTGATGGACCGGGCCGAACTGTCGGCCCCCGGCAAGCCCCTGGCCAAAGAGCGCTGGGCGGGCGTGGTCGACACCGTGGGCAGCCACACGCTGGCCAACGCCTGCGCCAGCACCAAATACGGCGGCGTGGTCACCGCCTGCGGCCTGGCCCAAGGCATGGACTTTCCATCCAGCGTGGCACCTTTCATCTTGCGCGGCGTGACATTGGCCGGCATCGACAGCGTGATGGCCCCGCGTGCTGTGCGCGAAGCGGCTTGGGCGCGGCTGGCACAAGACCTGGACGCCGCGAAGCTGGAGCGCATGACCCGCGAAGTGGGTCT
Source organism: Limnohabitans sp. (assembly GCA_017986605.1). Taxonomy (GTDB): domain Bacteria; phylum Pseudomonadota; class Gammaproteobacteria; order Burkholderiales; family Burkholderiaceae_C; genus Limnohabitans_A. The sequence continues at coordinate 246 of JAGNVG010000116.1, read as the reverse complement.
GGCCGAGGCCATCGGCTTGGGGGCGGAGATTTTGGCGGGGCAGGTGCGTGGGCGGTTGGTGGTGAACGTGAACGGCTGAAGTCCCCGATAATCACGCCTTCTGATTTCCAACGGCCCGCCCTGTTCAGATCTTGGCGGGCCTTCTTTTGCGGAGCAACACATGAGCACTTTCCAAACCACCGGCGCACGCGCCACGGGCCTGGCCACGCTGGCCGCTGACGGCACCGTGCTGGACACCTGGTTCCC
>JAGNVG010000115.1 GCA_017986605.1 Limnohabitans sp. | reverse complement strand
GCCACCAGCAGCGCAATGCCTGTCAGCGTGAGGGGCTCGGGCCACTGGCCGCGCAGCCAAAAGGCGTAACTGAGCGCCGCCAGGGTTTCAAACACGATGAGCTGCCCGGCCAGTGCGGTGGGCAATCGTTGGCTGGCGGCGTTCCAGCACAAGGTGCCCAGCCACGAGGCGAACAGGCCGATGGCCATCATGAGTCCGATGAATTCGAGGGGGCGCGGGCCCAGTGGCATGGGCATGGGGTCGTTTGTGGCGATGGTCCAGAGCCAAAACGCGGCATAGCCCAGCAAGGCCAGCGGCAGCGTGGCGATGCCTTGCGCTGTGGCCCAGACGCGTGGATTTCGGTCCGGGTGGCCGCGCAGCCAGTCGGCATTTTTGAGGGGGTACCAGGTCCAGCAGACCACTGCACCCACGGCCAGTGCCGCACCGATGATGTAGCGTGTGGTGTCAGCGGCCGGGTTTTTGAGCAGCGCAGTCCACTCGACGTGGTTGACGCAAGCGATACCCGCCAAGATGAGGGCCAATGGCGGGGCGAGTTTCAGCCACGGAAAACGCCCATCGCGCTGGTGGTTCAGCAAGTTGGCCGAGACGGCGATCACCACCGGCAGGGTGCCGATGATCATGGTGGGCAGTGCCCCGCCTGCACGTTGGATCGCGCTGGCCAGGAAAAGGTAATAGAGCACATTGCCGATGGCCGCCAGTTTGAGCGCAGCCACCCAGTCGGCGCGGGAGAGTCGCCGTATCTCGGTGCGGTCCACAAAGGCCAGTGGCAAAGCGATGACGCCAAAAGCCAGATAACGGCCAAATGTGTGCAGGGCGGCGGGGTATTCGGGCAGCATCAGCGGGCCAACAAACACGAGGCCCCACATCATGCCGGCGGCCAGTGAAAAGAAAATGCCACCCCAAAAGGCGCTGGTGTTGTTGGGCATGTCGTGGGTGTTCAATGGGCTCAGGCGCGCCAGGCGGGCAGTTGCCAATTGCGCCAAAGCGCCAGGGCACGCAAGCCGACGGTGACCACCAGACAAGCCAGCAGAGCCACCCAGCCCGGGGCATCGGTGAACCACAAGCCCACATAGGTCCAGCCGCCCGCAAAGGCGCAGACTGCGTAGGGGCGGTGGTCTTTGAAGGCGGTGGGGATTTCGTTGCACACCATGTCGCGCAGCACGCCACCAAACACCCCTGTGATCAAACCCATCAGCACGGCGACCACCGGTGGCATGAGCGCCTGCAGCGCATGGTGTACGCCCGTGGCGGTGAACAAGCCCAGACCCAGAGCATCGGGCCAGAGGATGGCTTTTTCGGTGACTTGAAAGTGACGTTGGCGCATGAAGAGCATCGCCATCACGCAAAGGGCCAAGACGCCCCAAAGCATTTCGGTGTGTTGCACCCAAAAGAAGGGGCGCTGGTCGAGCAGCAAATCGCGCAGCGTGCCACCGCCAAATGCAGCCAAAAAAGCCACGACGCACACGCCCACCGCATCGAGCTGTTTGCGCGCTGCTTCCATCAGGCCCGACAGGGCAAAAGCAGCGGTGGCCGACAACTCGACCAGCAGGCGCAGGGTGTCTCCCCAAGATTGAATCGCATACATACTTCGGATTATCAGGCCAGCCAGACTTGCCGATAGCGCCCTTGTGCGTCGTGGTCTTGGGTTTGTTTGGCGGGGTTAAAGCGCCGGCCTACACGTGGGTCGGTGCCCCGGCCACTCACATAGAGCCAGTTGCCCTGGTTGCTGTAAACGTCAAAGTCCACCAGTTGCGACTCAAACCAAGCCGCGCCAGCACGCCAGTCGCAACACAAGTCGTGCACCAGAAAGCTGGCCACGATCTGGCGCATGCGGTTGGAGGTGAAGCCGGTGGCGGCCAACTCGCGCATGCCTGCGTCCACGATGGGCTCGCCCGTTTGGCCGCTGCACCAGCGCTGAAAGTCTTTGGGAAAGTGCGAGGGCTTGGGCAAGCTAGACAAACCTCGTGCCGCGTAGAGTTGCCGGCCGTGTTGCAAGTGCAGCATGCGGAAGTTGTCGCGCCACAGCAGCTCAAACCACAGCCAATACGTGCCGTCGTTGCTGCCGTGCTGTTGCTCGTAGGCCTGGAGTTTTGCCCAAATGCGACGGGCCGACACCGCGCCCGTGGCCAGCCACGGCGACCAGTGGCTGCTGGTGTGCTGGCCTTGCAGGGCATTGCGGGTTTGTTTGTAGCGGTCGGGCCAAGGCGGCGTGAGGTAGCTGTGCAGGTGGGCCAAAGCGCGGGTTTCGCCACCACGGCAAGCGGCTTGGGTGTAGGGGAAATTCGAATGCGCGTGCGCGTCGTCCCCGGTGTCAGCTTGCAGCAGCGTGAAGGGGGTTTCTGTCCAGCCCGGCAAGTTGCCCAAGGATTCACTCGGAGGCGCAGGCAGCTGGGTGGGCGCTGGTAACGGTGACAATGGTTGGAGCCGTGCCGACTCGATGCGCTGACGAAACACGGTGAACACTTGCGGCATGTCTTCGACTGCGAAGGGCAGGGCGTCGGGTTCGATCAGGCTGGACTGCCACAGGGTTTTAACCGTGAGGCCCGCGTCGATCAGGGCCTGCACCTGGGCTTCTTCTTCGGGGGTGGCGATGTCTTCGCAAAACACGGTGTCGGCTTGCACTGTGCGTGCGCAGGCGGGCAACACCTGGGTCACATCCCCATGTAGCAACACCAGGTGCTGGCCCAGGGCGTGCAAAGAAGTTTGCAGGTCTTGCAGCGTGTCGGCCACAAAGCGCCTGCGGTGCTTGCCCATGCGGCGAAAACCCCAAGTGGTGGCTTCGTCTTGCGCAGGCTCGTGCACATAAACCAGCAGCAGAGCTTGCTGGTGCGCTTGGGCGTGGACTATGGCTTGCTGAAGTGCGCGTTGGTCGTGCAGGCGCAAGTCGTTTCGAAACCAAAATAGGGTGGTGCGCATGGTTTAAAAGTCAAAGCCCAATTGCGTGTCGGGCGGAGTGTTGGTGGAGGCTGGCGGGCTGGCTTTGCGGCTTGGGTGTTTGCGCGAGGCATGTTTGTCAACGATGGCTTTTTTGCCCGCTTTCACATCAGGATCGGCACGACGGGCGTGCAACGCGGCTTTGGCGGTGCGTGTGGCCTCTGCCAGATCCACGACGGGCAAGGGAATGTCGGCCTCTGGCCCATTGCCCACGGTCAGGCCGCAGTGGCGCTGTACCTCGGGGGGCATGAGCCAGGGCTCAAACAGCCAGGTGTCGGGCACGCGGCGCATGTGGGGCAACCAGCGGCGCACAAAAATACCCTTGGGGTCGTGGTCTTGCGCTTGCTTGATGGGGTTGTAGACCCGTGTGGTGTTGATGCCGGTGGTGCCTGACTGCATTTGAAGCTGGCTCCAGTGGATGCCCGGCTCGTAATCCAGAAACTGTGTGGCCAGCCATTGGCCCACGGGCCTCCAGTCCAGCCACAGGGGGTACGCCGCCACCGACACCAGCATGGCCCGCATGCGAAAGTTCAGCCACCCGGTTTCGCGCAACATCACCACGCAAGCGTCCACCATGGGCCAGCCGGTTCTGGCCGAAGTCAGGGCTGCAAAGTGGGTATCGTTCCAGTCGTCTTCGCGCAGTCCGTCGTAACCCTGGTGCATGTTGCGCCACTCGATTTCGGGTTCACTTTCGAGCTTTTGGATGAAGTGGCAATGCCAGTACAAGCGGCTCATGAAACCCACGAGCCCTGCACGGTGCCGGGTGGCTTGGGGCGGCAGTGCATCCAGGGTCGCGCGGGTGCTTTGCACCACTTCGCGCAAGCTGATGCAGCCCCACGCCAGGTAGGTGGACAGGCGCGAACACGCATCGGGCGAAGACAGTGGCGAGGATATGCCGCCACGGTAGCCCCGTGCCCGCGCATTCAAAAAACTGTGCAAGGTTTCCTCGGCCAGTCGGCGTCCGCCAAGCTGGCGCTGCGCAGGGTTATGGCGCAGGCCTGCAGGAGCGTGCAGCAGCGCGGGTGTCAGCGGCGGAGCATCGCTGGCGAGCCTGACAAAGTGCAATGCAGGCAAGACCGCTTGCGATGCGGCCATGTGCACTTCCCAGCGCTGTTGCCAGGTGTTGCGGGTCTTCAGGCAGCGCACCACACCGAACTGCGGCAATTCCGACCAGCCCACACCCGCACTGCGACACCACGCACCCACTTGCGTGTCGCGCTCGTAAGTGAAAGTGTTGCCCGTCTCCATGTGCGAGACCAGTTCGGCAAATGGCGCTTCTTGGTGCAGCTTGGCCAGCACTTGCACTGCAGACCCCACGCGCAGATGCAAGGCACCGCCCAGCGCTTGCAAGTCGGCGTGCAGTTCGACCAGCGATTCGCGCACAAATTCGAAGTGCTGCAAAGCGGCATCGGCTTGTTCCCACAAAGAGGGCTCGACGATATATAGGCACAGCACGGGGCCTTGCTGTGCCGCGTGTACCAGCGCCGCATGGTCGTGCAGGCGCAAGTCGCGTTTGAACCAGACGACACGGTAGGTCATGCCTTGGGCCTGGGCGTTACTGCGGCATAGCGTGATGCTTCGATAGGCATGCAGTCCAGCAGCGCTTGTGGTAACTGAGGTGCTTGCTGGCGCAGGTAACGCCGCACAAAATTGGCCGCCAACCAGGGTGATGTGGATCCGCTCCAAACCGCGGTCTCTTGTATTTGCCAGTGCCCGTCCACTTGACGCAGCACGACGATGCTGGGATTGAGGGTTTTGAATTCGACTTCGGCAAGGCCCCAACCCGATTGCAGATGCAACTGCAGCAATTGGGATTCGAGTGAGTCTGGAAGACTGTGCTGTTGAATGACTTGCAGCACGGCTTGGGCGGTGGTGCTGTCAGTGGGGTCGCTGTGCACAAGGCGGCAGTCCTTGCGGACTTGTCGCCACTGCTCTGCCACCCAGCCTTGCGGGTCAAACGCTTGGCCACTCACTTCCACCAGGATGCCATTGTCGTGATGGACCCAGTCGACATGGCTGTCCATGATCAATAAACCGAGCACGCCCAACAGGGTGGAGGCGACATGGCGTTTCATGAACGGCTGGTGCTCGGCATGAGATCAATCCTCTTCACGCAAGGAAATGCCTTCGTGTGCGGCCACCATCTGAAGTGCGTTTTCAAACAAGGCTCGTGCTGTGGCGGCGACGATGTTCAGCTGCGTGTGCAGCTCGGCGTCTTTGGCGCTTTGGTTCAGACAGTCGCGGCTGTAGTCTTCGAATCGACCCAGCTGGCCAATCAATTCAGCCACATGCCGAGGGCATTCGCACAGCACTTGGCTGGGGATATTGGCCACGCGTTGCAGCACCCCATCCGAAAATTGACGTGCCGGAATCGGGTCGGGCAGCTTGTTCAGTACCCACGCAGTCACAGGATGGCTCTGGCGAGCGCTCAGGATGATGTCGAGCAGTGCCTTGTCGTTTAGCGGGTCCCGGTGAACCGCATGGCCAGCACGGCGCAAGCGTGCCAGGGCGCCCATCTGTCCAAAGCCGTAAAGCACCACTGTTTTTTGCGCACCGTGTTGCCGTGATACAGCCAGAATTTGCTCGGCCACTTCGTCGGTCAGGCTATTGATCGAAACCATCAGAACAGCCAGCGCCTTGTCCTGTGGCGCACTGCTGGCAATCGCCAAATCGGCCCACACGTGTTCAATCGGCAATGTTGCCCAACCCTCTTTGGCGTTCAAGGTGCTGGCGTGCAGCCTTTGGGCCAAGCTTGTACCCACCAGGGCCCAGGCGACAGGGGCTTGCAGCTGTGGTGCGGTCGTTTGAGTGCGCGCCGCAGCAAATGCGGCGCCCGTCTGCAGCAATTGGGCCAGTTGCAGAGTTGTCAAGGGCGCAATTTGACTGATGCCGTGACCTTGACTGGTCAGGGATTTCAATAAAACCGCTTTTTGAACGTCATCGTCGTTGTAAAGCCTGTGCTGCCCCAGCGTGGTGATGGGGGCAAACGCGCCATAACGTGTTTGCCAAACGCGCAAGGTCGGCACGGGTATGCCACTGAGCTTGGAGACCGCACCGATTCGGTAAAGCGTTGGATGCAGCGATGAGGATATGTTCATTGGTTGTTTATGTATTGAGTAGATATTTTAGCTCAATAACTCAATTCATTAAAGAAAAATATGTTTTGAGTTGATTTCATGGATTTAAACAATACAATGTCTATTCAATTAAGGGGTCTGCCATGCTCATGAAGAAAACAGCCAAAGCCGTTGATATTGCGATCTACATCACCTCGCATGCCAGCACCAAGCCTGTCACGACCGAAGAAATCGCTTCTGGCTTGCATCTCTCGTGTTCTTATACCGAGTCGATCCTCAAGGAACTGCGCGAAGCGGGTCTTATTCGCGCGCACCGTGGTCCGGGCGGTGGTTATCAAATTCGCGGCAACCCTGAAGACATCAGTTTGTGGGATGTGGTCAAGCACTTTGAAGTGGTCCACAGTTTTGATGAGCTGTACACCGATGCCACGCATCCCATGAAGCATTTGGAGTCAGAAATTCAGCGGCATCTCCAAGAGGCCCTGTCCGAACAAACGCTGGACGATGTGGCGCTGCCATTGATGCCGCGTGATGCCCGTGTCACATCCATGTTGGGTCAATTCCGCTTGAAACCCATGCCTGCTCCGATCATGCCCAAAGCGCCCAATTCGGTTTTTCAGTTGAGCATGATGCTCTGAACATCACTTCCCGCGCGGGGTGCCAGCACCATAGTTAACCAGGTCGCGTGAATGAAAGGGCGATCGCTAACAGGCTGACATGAGCCCCAAGCCTTGGCACAAAGACAGGCTTGCGTCTGTCGTGAACTCATCTGTTTGGATGCGAGAAATCACCTCGTGTGGCGACAAACGATGAAAAGATTGCACTTCGCCATCGGCATTGACGGGGTCAAAATAGCCAGGCACATCCAGGTTGTAGACCCACAATGTCTCGTCATGCCAACCTTCGGGTGTTGCCCTTTGTGTGCGTAAGTGGCCCATGGCTTGCAAGGTCTCTCGGTGACTCAGCCTCAA
>JAGNVG010000015.1:12193-27051 GCA_017986605.1 Limnohabitans sp. | reverse complement strand
AGATGAACCTGCGCGGTGAAAATCTGAAGATGGTGGGCAAGCTGGCGGTGGTGACCGCAGGCATGTTCTGCTTCGGTTACGCGCTGGTGCCCATCTACAAGGCCATTTGTGAAATCACGGGCATCAACATCCTGTCGATTTCCGAGACCCAGATCCCAGGTAATGCCAAGGCAGGGAAAGCGGCCGAGGTCCTGCGCAACAGCCAAGTCGACACCACACGCACGATCACCGTCGAGTTTGACGCCAATGTGCGTGGTCCCTGGCAGTTCAAGCCTGAAAAGCGATCCATGCAGGTTCACCCAGGTGAGCTGAGCACCGTGATGTACGAATTTCAGAATGTGCAAAACCGCCGCATGGCGGCGCAAGCCATTCCCAGTTATGCACCTCGTCAGGCAGCCAACCATTTCAACAAGCTCGAGTGCTTTTGTTTCAATCAATACACACTAGAGCCTGGTGAAAAGAAGTCTTGGCCTGTGGCATTTGTGATTGACCCTAAGTTGTCGAAAGACGTGACGACCATCACGTTGTCGTACACCTTTTTTGAAGTGGGTGGCAAAACGCCAGCTGCGCCGCTGGCATCTGCGGCTCAACCCGCCTCCCCCGTCATCAAAACAGGGGGGGGGTCATGAGCATGCAACCACCAAAGACCTCGGAAAGAGCCAGTTTGTTGCGAACTGTTCAGGCCGTTCTTTGGTCATTTATCGGGGTTCGCAAGAATGCCGATTACCAGCAAGATATTGAAAAGCTCAACCCGTTCTACACCATTGGTGTGGCGATTGCAGCTGTATTGTTGTTTGTTCTAGGGCTGATCGCCTTGGTCAATTGGGTCGTTGTCCAGCCAACTGGACTTTGATCCGCAAGATTAGATTTCGAAAGAAGAGAGAGCAGGAGTCACCATGAGTTCAGCAGCACACGGCACCACGCCTTATTACTTCGTTCCACATGAGTCGCGTCATCCCGTGATGTCCGCCATTGGTTTGTTCTTTGTCATTTTGGGCGCAGGCCAATGGATCAATGGCGCAGATTGGGGCATGTATTCGCTCTATTTCGGCTTGGTTTGGTGGCTGACCGTCTTGTACCAATGGTTCAAAGAGGCGATTGCTGAGAGCGAAGGCGGCATGTATGGACACAAGATTGATCTGTCTTACCGCTGGAGCATGACTTGGTTCATCTTCTCTGAAGTGATGTTCTTCGGAGCATTCTTCACTGCATTGTGGTGGGCTCGTTCCCATTCTGTGCCTGCCTTGGGCAGTCTCGATAATGCTTTGTTGTGGCCAGACTTCAAGGCCGCATGGCCCAGTCTGGTGGCTGGTGCGACGACATCGCCTGCAGGGATCATTGAGCCTTTCCAGACGATGGGTCCATTTTGGCTGCCAACCATCAACACCGCTTTGTTGCTGACATCCGGCGTGACACTGACTGTGGCGCACCATGCTTTGCAGGACGGTGACCGCAGCAAGACCATCAAGTTCATGTGGATGACGGTGCTTTTGGGTGTGACTTTCTTGTTTGTTCAGGGTTATGAATACGCTCACGCTTGGGGTGACCTGAATTTGAAGCTTTCGTCGGGCATTTACGGCTCCACCTTCTACATGTTGACAGGCTTTCACGGCTTCCACGTGTTGGTCGGTATGTTGATGCTGTTGTTCATCACTTTGCGCTTGCAAAAAGGCCATTTCACCAAAGAGCGCCACTTTGGCTTCGAAGGTGCCGCTTGGTATTGGCACTTTGTGGACGTGGTTTGGTTGGGCTTGTACATCTTGGTGTACTGGATGTAACGCCTCCTGCCGACATCAAAAAAGCGCCCTCGGGCGCTTTTTTGTTGATGGTTTCAGAAATTCGCTTAAGCGCCTGGCGGTATGCCGGTGGGTTGAATCCAACCCATCTTCCAAGAAATCAGGACGCAGATGAAGAGCACAATGGACAAGCCCACGCGCAAAGCCAAAGCGGTGGCCATGCGCCTTTTGGGGGCTGCAGCTGAGTCTATTTCGCGGGGAGGCCGCATCATATAAACCAGAGCCAGGACGAGACTGGCCAAAATGGCCATAAAAGCGATTGCAACCAGTATTTTCATGAGTCACATTATCCAATGAGTCAAAAAACATTTGCTTGGCAGCATACCTTGGTCTTGTTAGCGGCTGTTTTAGGCGTGGCTGTTACTTTTTCGTTGGGGATGTGGCAAATCAGCCGAGGCGATGACAAACTGCGCTTGCAAAAAGCCAAAGATCAGCAAGCGATGTTGGCGCCATTGGATGGTCGAACGCTGGCTCAAGGCCAAGGTGCGCTTCAAAACCAAGCAGAGTTGCTTTATCGAAAAATCGTTTTGAAGGGCCGCTGGTTGGCGGCCCACACCGTATTCCTCGATAACCGTCAGATGCAAGGCCGACAAGGTTTTTTTGTCATGACTCCCCTTCAGCTCAGTGAAACAGGGTCGGTGGTTCTGGTCCAGCGAGGCTGGGCGCCGCGCTCGTTTACAGACCGGGCAGCGTTGCCAGTGATAGAGACGCCCACATCGGAAGTGCAAGTGACGGGATATTTAGCCCCATGGCCTTCACGGCTGTATGACTTCGGCGGCGTCGAGCTGGGGCCAATACGGCAAAATCTCGACTTGGCCTCATACAAACAGCAAACAGGAGCGCCGTTGCTGGAGATCAGTGTGCAACAGCAGGGTTCCGCTTCAGAGGGCTTGCTGAGAGACTGGCCTGTGGTGGCCAGTGGGGTTGAAAAACACCACGGATACGCTTTTCAATGGTTTGGGCTCAGTGCCTTGATCGCTTTACTTTATGTCTGGTTTCAAATTGTCCAACCCCGTCGAAAACAACGAACCACCTGATGCGCCCCTGAGCATGACGGTGCACTCCATGCCATTGCCCAGTGACGTGTTGCATACCGATGCACAGCGCACTCGGATGGGGCGCTTGAAAATGGTCGCGCTGATGTTGGTCTGTGCGGCACCTGTGATCGCGTCGTACTTCACGTACTACGTGCTGCGTCCTGAGGCACGGCGCAACTACGGCGAATTGATTTCCCCGCAAAAGGATCTGCCGCAGGCCAAAGCCCTCAGTTTGAAGGGTGAGATGGTAGCGTTGTCGCAATTGAAAGGGCAATGGTTGCTGGTGACTGTAGGCTCCGGGTCTTGCGATGAAGCCTGTCAGAAAAACCTGTATTTCCAGCGCCAGTTACGCGAAATCATGGGCAAGGAAAAGGACCGGCTCGACCGTGTCTGGCTGATCAGTGACGATGCACCTGTCGCGGATGTCCTACTGCCAGCCTTGAGTCAGGCCCACGTATTGCGCATTTCACCGGATGATTTGAAGTCATGGCTTGCTCCGGCAGCGGGGCAACAATTGCAAGACCATTTGTATGTGATTGACCCCATGGGTAACTGGATGATGCGTTTCCCACCCCACATGGATGTGGCCAGCGCCTCTAAAGCCAAGAAAGACCTAGAGCGCTTGTTACGGGCATCCTCATCATGGGACCAAGCAGGACGCTGAACCATGAATGAGGTTGACTTGTACAACATGCAGCCCATTTTTCACCTCATGGGTGTGGGATTGGTCGTGGCTGCTTTGCCCTTGGCTTGGCTGGCTTGGCGACAGCGACACGCCTCAGCCGCGCGCCGCCTTAGGGCCCTGACCGTTTTGACTTTGTTTCTCACGTTTGACTTGGTGTTGTTTGGTGCCTTTACACGCCTGACCGATTCTGGGTTGGGGTGCCCCGATTGGCCGGGCTGCTATGGCAGTGCCAGCCCCATTGGGGCTCAGGCGCACATCTCGGCGGCTCAGACCGCCATGCCAACAGGCCCTGTCACGCACGGCAAGGCTTGGGTCGAAATGGTTCATCGGTACTTGGCGACGGGTGTTGGTGTGCTGATTCTCAGCTTGATGGTGATGACTTGGTTGCAGCATTTGCGCCAAAAGGTATCCCGGCTTAGTCCGTGGTGGCCCACGCTGACATTATTCTGGGTCTGTTTGCAAGGTGCCTTTGGCGCTTTGACCGTCACCATGAAGCTTTTTCCTGCCATCGTGAGTCTGCATTTGATGCTGGGCATTGGTCTGCTGGCCTTGCTCATGGCGCAGGCGGTCCGTTATGAGGGATGGCAAACCCATGTCACGACATCCGGATTGCGAAAAGGCTTGTGGTTAGCCATGGGCTCGTTGTGGGTCCAAATCGCGTTGGGTGGATGGGTCAGCACCAACTACGCCGTGCTGGCGTGTCCGGATTTTCCGACTTGCAATGGGCAGTGGGTACCAAAATTTCAGACCCAAGGCTTCGCTTTGTGGCGCGAATTGGGGCACACCGCTGGCGGAGAAATTTTGCCGATGGCGGCTTTGTCGACGATTCACTTTGTGCACCGCAGCGCCGCATGGGTGGTGTTGGCGGTGTTGCTGGCGGTGGGGTGGCGTTTGCGCTTTGTGACCGGTATGCAGCGTGCAGGGCAACTCTTGCTGGCCTTGGCCTCCTTGCAACTGCTCACGGGTGTGAGCAATGTGGTGTTTGACTGGCCTTTACTGGCTGCTGTGCTGCACACAGGGGGGGCTGCGGCCCTGGTGATGACGTTGACCTGGGCGCTGAGCATCAGCCGCTCGGGCGTTCTTAGTTCCGATGTTGCCCCCACGGTGGGGCACTCCTTTACAGATTCAAGGCCTGCTGCATGACTGCTGCGACTGTTATCCCTTCTGCCTGGCGCCAGTACAACGCGCTGACCAAGCCCCGCGTTATCCAATTGATCGTGTTTTGCGCGCTCATCGGCATGGTGTTGGCCGTGCCAGGTTCACCTTCTTGGCCCGAAGTGCTGACCGCCTTATGGGCCTGTTTGGGCATCTGGTTGGTAGCCGGTGCTGCGGCTGCATTCAATTGTCTGATCGAAAAGACGATCGATGCCAAGATGAAGCGCACGGCGTGGCGTCCCACTGCCAAGGGCGAGTTGAGTGATCGTCAGGCATTGCTGTTTTCTGCATTGTTGTGCTCGGCCGGGTCGGTCGTGCTTTATGTGAAGGTCAACCCCTTGACCATGTGGTTGACCTTCGCCACGTTTGTGGGCTACGCCATCATTTACACCGTGATCCTCAAGCCTTTGACACCCCAAAACATCGTCATTGGTGGTGCCAGCGGAGCCATGCCGCCGGTGCTGGGCTGGGCCGCCATGACCGGGGATGTCGGCCCAGAAGCGGGCATCTTGTTTTTGATCATTTTCTTGTGGACACCGCCACATTTTTGGGCCTTAGCGCTTTACCGCGTAGAGGACTATCGCAAGTCAGGCTTGCCCATGTTGCCTGTGACGCATGGCAATGAATTCACCCGTTTGCAAATTTTGCTTTACACCGTGGTTTTGTTGGCCGCCTGTTTAATGCCCTTTGTTTATGGCATGAGTTCTTGGCTTTATCTGGGTTTTGCGGTGGTTTTGAGCCTCGGATTCATGGGCTACGCTATTGCTTTGTACCGGGCCTATTCCGACGAGTTGGCTCGCAAGACTTTCCGCTTTTCATTGATTCACCTGAGCGTCTTGTTTGCAGCGTTGTTGGTGGACCATTACCTGTTTTAAAAGACCATGAATAAACGTCAATGCTTCGGGGCTTTAGGCCTGGCAATCCTCTTGGGCTTGGGCGCCTGTGGGCAAGATAAACCAGCATTTCGGGGGGTCGACATCACGGGCGCTGACTATGCCCAAGGCTGGGAGCTGATCGATCACAACGGTCAGGTGCGGACCTTGAAAGACTTTTCAGGCAAAGCGGTGGTGGTATTTTTTGGGTACACACAGTGTCCTGATGTGTGTCCTACATCCATGCAAGAGATGGTGGAAGCCAAGCAGTTGCTGGGAGCTGATGCAGACAAGCTGCAAAGCGTCTTCATCACGGTGGACCCGGAGCGCGACACTACCGAATTGCTCAAAGCCTATATGGCCAATTTTGGGCCCGATTTTGTGGCCTTGCGCCCCACACCCGAGCAGTTGACCAAGGTCAGCAAGGATTTCAAGATCTATTTCAAAAAGGTCGAAGGTAAAACGCCAACCAGCTACACCATGGACCATTCGGCTGGCAGCTTCACCTTTGATCCGCAAGGGCGTGTGCGCTTGTACAACCGTTACGGCAGCGGCGCTGCGGCACTGGCCCAAGATGTGAAGATCTTGCTCAAGGGCCAGTGACGAGCCCCTACGGCACTGCAGGTCGGGGCAGTGCTTTCAGGGGCTTTGAATGTTCTGATTGCGGATGATTTGGCCCAGCGCTTGCGTGTCGGCCTCGATCCGGTTGCGTAAACCTTCTGGCGATGAGCCCACCACCTGCCAGCCCTGTTGAAACAACCTCGCGCGCATGTCAGGTGAACGCACGATTTCGCTGATCACGGCCGACAGCTGCTTGGCCACGGGTGTGGGCATCGAGACGGGGGCAGCCAAGGCATTCCAGATTTCCAATTGGTAATTCTTCACACCGATTTCTGACAGGCTGGGCACCTCAGGCGCTACAGAGCTGCGGCCGGTACTGGTGCTGCCGATGGCACGCAGCTTTCCGCCACGCACTTGCGCTGCTGCCATGGCTGGAGGGAGCAAGGCCAATTGAATTTGACCACCGATCATCGCTGTCACGATTTGAGGGTTGCCGGGGTAGGGCACGTGCACGGGGGCGATGTTCGCCTTTGTTTTCAGCAACTCCATGCCCAAGTGCGCCACAGTGCCCACTCCGGGTGAGGCATAGCTGAGTTGGTCACCCGCTTTTTGGGCTTGGCTCAGCCATTCTTGAGCTGTTTGTCCGGGCGCATTGGTCGGCACCGTCAGCACCAAGGGCGCTTTGCCAATCAAACTGATTGGGGCTAAATCTTTCAGTGGGTCATACGGCACCTTGGGGTTCAGGATGCGGGCGATGGTCATGTTGCCGTTGATCATCAGGCCCAAGGTATGTCCGTCGGTCGATTTCGCAACGAAGTCGGCGGCGATGTTGCCGCCAGCGCCGACCTTGTTTTCGACGATCACGTTTTGCCCCAAAGCTTTGGACAAAGGTTCCGCCAAAGCACGAGCCGTCAGGTCGGGGCTGGAGCCTGCCGGGAAACCGACCACCAGGCGCACCGTCTGTGTGGGCCATGGCGCATGCGTCGGGGCGGCCCATGCAGGGGCCAGTCCCAAAGCCAAAGCAGCGCCAAGGATTCGACTCAAATGGCGGCGAGAAAAACCTGTGGGGATGTGATCGGTCATGTCAGGATCTTTCAATTGAATGGCCCCGACTTTAGCGCACCGCAGACCAAAAAATACCCGAACCAGGCCGGGTATATGAATCCATGTTCGCCCACGGGCGCGATGGTCAGGCGAACTCGACCAGCGCCTTTTTCATCTTTTTCATGGCCGCGACTTCGATCTGGCGGATGCGCTCGGCGCTCACGCCGTACTCGTCAGCCAGGTCGTGCAGCGTCATACCGCCTGAGCCATTGTCGTTGACCTTGAGCCAGCGCTCCTCGACGATGCGGCGGCTGCGCTCGTCCAGTGCATTGAGCGCAGTGGCCAAGCCGTCGCTGGCCATCACATCACGTTGATGCGCTTCGATCATGGCGGTGGGCTCGTGGTTCACGTCGGCCAAATAAGCAATTGGGCCAAAAGACTGCTCGCCATCGTCGGAAGGTGCCGGGTCCAGCAACACATCGCCCCCGGACATGCGCATTTCCATTTCCATGACTTCTTCGCGTTTGACGTTCAGGTTGTGGGCCATCACATCAATTTGCTCGGGTGTCAGGGTGTCCCGGTGTGTACCGTCTTCGGCTTCGGCTTTAAAACCTTGCTTCATCGAGCGCAGGTTGAAAAACAGCTTGCGCTGGGCCTTGGTGGTGGCCACCTTGACCATGCGCCAGTTTTTCAGGATGTACTCGTGAATCTCAGCCTTGATCCAGTGCAATGCGTAGCTCACCAAGCGCACACCTTGATCCGGGTCGAAACGCTTGACGGCTTTCATGAGGCCGACGTTGCCCTCCTGAATCAGGTCGCCGTGAGGCAGGCCATAGCCCAGGTATTGGCGTGACACCGACACCACCAAGCGCAGGTGCGAGAGCACCAGCTTGCGGGCCGCTTCGAGATCGTCGTTGGCTTTGAGTTGACGGGCTGCTTCTTGCTCTTCCTCGAGGGTGAGCATGGGCATGCGGTTGACAGCAGAAATGTATGCATCGAGGTGGCCGAGCGAGGGCACCACCGCCCATGGGTTGCTCAGCGTGATGGCTGTGGCGGGGGAACCAGTTTGAATGTTCATACCAGAACTCCTTTCAGAATACCGAGATATTAGCACTCTGGGCGGTCGAGTGCTAAAGGCGTCCCTGATGGCATGCTGAAATCAGGGTTTTCCCGAATTCTGAACTTAGGCGGGGCAGGTGTCTGTGCGCTCAAAGACAGGCTTTAGCTCAACAGTGCTTGGGCAAACTCCCGGGCATTGAAGGTTTCGAGGTCTTCCAGTTTTTCGCCCACCCCAATGAAGTACACGGGAATCGGCTTTTCGCGTGCAATGGCGCACAGCACCCCGCCCTTGGCGGTGCCGTCCAGCTTGGTCACGATCAGGCCCGTCAGGCCCAGCGTGTCGTCAAAGGCTTTGACCTGGGCCAGGGCGTTTTGACCGGTGTTGCCATCGATCACCAGCAGCACCTCGTGCGGGGCGGTGCCATCGGCCTTTTGCACCACGCGCTTGATCTTTTTCAGCTCTTCCATCAGGTGGGTTTGGGTGGGCAGACGGCCCGCCGTGTCCACCAGCACCACATCGCGACCGCGTGCGCGGCCAGCGCTCACCGCGTCAAAGCTCACGGCCGCCGGGTCTCCGCCTTGTTGGCTGACGATCTCCACCGTGTTGCGGTCGGCCCAGACGGCCAGCTGCTCTTTGGCGGCGGCGCGGAAGGTGTCGGCGGCAGCCAGCAGCACACTCAGGCCCTCGTCCGCCAGGTGCTTGGTCAGTTTGCCAATGGAGGTGGTTTTGCCCGCGCCGTTGACGCCCGCCACCATGATCACCGTGGGATGGTGGTCACCAATGCTCAGGGGTTTTTGTAGGGGTTGCAGCAAGTCGGTGATGGCATCGGCCAACAGGGTTTTGACTTGCGAGGGGTCGGTGGCCTTGCTGTCTTTCACGCGGCGTTTGAGGTCTTGCAGCAAATGCTCGGTGGCTTTCACCCCGGTGTCGGCCACCAGCAGCGCGGTTTCCAGCTCTTCATAGAGCTCGTCGTCGATGCGTGTGCCCGTGAAAACGGTGGTGATGCTGGAGCCGGTTTTGCGCAATCCGGCTTTCAGGCGGTCGAGCCAGCCTTGGCGTGCGGCGGGGGCGGCAGCTGTTGCCTCTGCCGGGCTCGATGCAGCCGCTGTGGGGGGGCTGACAAGCGCGGGTGCCTGTGCGGCCACGGGTGCTGAAACAGTTGGCGAAACAGCAGGTGAGGCTGCCGCTGGAGCCGATGGGACCTCAGCAGGTGGGGATTTTTTTTTGAAGAAACTGAACATGGCGTGGATTTCAAGGATCATGCATTCTATGAAACCGAACTTTCTCTTGAGACTTTCTGTGGCCACAACCCTGTTGGCCAGCAGCTTCAGCGTCTCGGCGCAGGCCCCACAAGGCCAGGCGGCGCCCCAAACTTCAGGCCAGGCCCCAGCGGCCAGCGTGGCCCAGATGCACACCTTCACCCTGGCCAATGGCATGGGCTTGTGGGTCAAACCCGATCGCCGCGCCCCCACAGCGGTGCACATGGTGTGGCTGCGCGTGGGCTCCATGGACGAGGTGGACGGCACCAGTGGCGTGGCCCATGTGCTCGAGCACATGCTGTTCAAAGGCACGCCCACCTTGGCCGTTGGCGAATTCTCCAGGCGCGTGGCCGCTTTGGGCGGGCGCGAAAACGCCTTCACCGCCAAGGACTACACCGGTTATTACCAGCAAATTCCGTCGAATCAACTTGAAGCCGTGCTGCGCCTCGAGTCGGACCGCTTTGCCAACAACCAGTGGCCTGATGCCGAATTTGCCAAAGAGCTGGAGGTCGTGAAAGAAGAGCGTCGCCTGCGCACCGATGACAACCCCCGCGCCCAGTTGCACGAAATGCTCTCGGCCACGGCCTTGTCGGCCTCGCCCTACCGCCGCCCCATCGTCGGCTGGATGAGCGACCTGGAGGCCATGACGGCGCAAGACGCCCGCGACTTTTACCGCAAGTGGTACACCCCGGCCAACGCTGTGGTGGTGGTGGCGGGCGATGTGGACCCGCTGCAAGTCAAGGCACTGGCTGAGAAGTATTACGGCATCATCCCGACCCGTGCCGTGCCCGATCGCAAACCCCGGGAAGAGCCCGCGCAGCAGGGCTTGCGTCGCTTGGAGTTCAAGGCTCCGGCCGAGCAGTCGTATGTGGCCCTGGCCTTCAAGGTGCCTCGCCTGGCCAGCTTGGCGGCCTCGCCCGAGCACGACGATGCCCTGGCCCTGACGGTGCTGGCGGCTGTTCTCGATGGTTACAGCGGCGCCAGGCTCGACCGTGCACTGACCCAAGGCGAAAACCGCCTGGCCGACAGCGTGGGGGCTTACAACGGCCTCATGGGGCGTGGGCCGCAGTTCTTTTATCTGGAGGGTGTGCCTGCCAAGGGCCAAACACCGCAAGCGCTGGAAGCGGCCTTGCGGGCCCAGGTGCAGCGGGTGGCCACCGAGGGCGTGAACGAGGCTGAGCTGCAGCGCGTCAAAACCCAATGGGTGGCCAGCGAAATTTACAAGCTCGATTCGGTTTTTAATCAAGCGCGTGAGTTGGGCGTCGCCTGGACGCTGGGCTTGCCGCCTGACTACGGGGCGCAGCTGATCGCCCGGTTGAGACAGGTCACGCCCGCCCAGGTGCAGGCTGTGGCGCAAAAGTATTTTGGTGACGACAGCCTGACCGTGGCCACCTTGTTGCCCCAGCCTTTGTCGGGCCAGCCCCGGACGCGTCGCGCCCTGCCCGGTGCCCGCCATTAAAGCGCTTCATGAAAGTTTCACACCCCATGTTCCTGATCCCTTCTTTGAACGCACAGGCTTGGCGGCACACGGCCTTGGCGCTGGCCTGTTGGGCCGCAGCCAGCTGGGCGCACGCTTCTTTGCCCATCCAGCACTGGACGCAGCCCAGCGGTGCGCGCGTGTTCTTGGTCGAGAGCCACGCCATTCCCATGGTCGATGTGCAGATCGACATCGACTCGGGCAGCCGCCGTGACCCAGCGGCGCAGGCGGGCTTGGCTTCGGTCATGACCGGGCAATTGGCCAATGGCACCCGTGCCGAACCCCAAGGTCAAGGGCAGGGCCAAGGCCCTTACCCTAAGGCCATGGACGAAAACCAGATCGGTGAGGCCTGGGCCGATTTGGGCGCCAGCTTTGGTGCGAGTGCAGGCTCAGACCGCATGAGTTTTGGCCTGCGCAGCCTGAGTTACCCCGATCTTCTGAGCAAAGCCTCTGCCTTGGCCGCTCGCCAAATGGCGCACCCGGCATTCCCCGAAGCCATGTGGCTGCGCGACCGAGAACGCATCAGCGCGTCCATCCGTGAATCGCTGACCAAGCCTGGCACCGTGGTGCAGCATCGCTTTGCCGAGGCTGTGTATGGCGCGCACCCCTATGGTTATCGAGTCACACCCGAGAGTTTGTCGCGCATCACCGCACAAGACCTGAAAAACCTGCACGCACAGGCCCTGCGGGCTTGCCGCGCCACGGTCAGTGTGGTGGGGGCTTTGACCCGGGTTCAGGCCGATGCCATGGTGCAGCGCCTGCTGGCGCAGTGGCCCCGTGAATCAGGCTGCCCCAGCTTGCCGCCTGTGTCCGAAGTGGCTCCTTTGGCCGCTGCGCAAAATATGAACCTGCCTTTTGACTCGGCCCAGGCCCATGTGCTGATCGGCCAGCCCGGCTACAAGCGCACCGACCCCGACTTCTTTGCACTGCTGGTGGGCAACCACATTTTGGGCGGCGGCGGCTTTGTCTCGCGCCTGACCGAGCAGGTGCGGGAAAAACAGGGCCTGAGCTACAGCGTCTACAGCGCTTTCGCACCGGGCCGGCACGCCGGGGCCTTCACGGTGGGGCTGCAAACCCGACCTGACCAGGCCAAACAAGCCGTGACTGTGGCCCAAGAGGTGGTGCAAGACTTTGTCCGCCAGGGCCCAACCGAAGCCGAGTTGCAAGCGGCCAAGTCCAACCTGGTAGGCGGCTTTGCGCTGCGCATCGACAGCAACCGCAAGCTGCTGGACAACGTGGCCAACATCGCCTGGAACCGTTTGCCGCTGGACTATCTGAGTAACTGGACGCGGCAAATCGATCGCGTCAGCGCGGCCGATGTGCAACGCGCCATGGCCCGGGTGCTGCAGCCCGAGCGCATGGTGACGGTGGTGGTGGGTGGCCAGCCCTGAAGGAGAAGTCAGGTGACAAGGCATTGGGCCTTTACACTCACAAGCTATGTCCTCAGCCCCTTCCAAACGCCCACCGCTGACCGGCGCAGCCCGTCATGCCGCCGAGAAAAAACCGAAGAACCCGGTGCCCAAAGGCCCGTCTTCCCATGAAATCCGCATCATCGGCGGCCAGTGGCGGCGCACTCGCCTGAAGGTCTTGGACAAGCCAGGTTTGCGGCCCACGCCCGACCGGGTGCGCGAGACACTGTTCAACTGGCTGGGCCAGGACTTGAGCGGCTGGCGCTGCGTGGACGCGTTTGCAGGCACGGGCGTGCTGGGGCTGGAAGCCGCATCGCGCGGTGCGGCGCATGTGCTGATGGTCGAGCAAGACGCGGTGCTCGTGCGCGATTTGCAAGACAACGCCACCCGCCTCAAAGCCAGCATGGTCAGTGTGCAGCGCGGCGATGGCGTAGCCGCTTTGCTGCGCCTGCCATCGGGCAGTGTGGACTTGGTTTTCATCGACCCGCCATTTGATGGACCTTGGTTTGAACCAGCCCTCAAAGCCGCCATGCGGGCGGTGCCCGTGGGGGGCTGGATTTACCTGGAGGCCCCAGTGGCGTGGCCTGCCGACGCGCTGGGGACTTTGGGCTTGCAATGCGAGCGTCACCTCAAAGCAGGGGCGGTTCACGCGCATTTGTTGCAACGGACCAGCTCCGAGTCAGCGCCCACCCCGACTGCCCTCTCTACCGAAGGAGATACACCATGAGCCGATCTGCCAACGCCACTGTGACCGCTGTTTACTCCGGCACCTTTGACCCGCTCACGCTCGGGCATGAGGACGCGATCCGCCGTGCCGCGCAGATGTTTGATGAGGTCATCATTGCGGTGGCCCGTGCGCACCACAAAAACACGATGTTTTCACTGGATGAGCGCTTGGCTCTGGCGCAAGCTGCGCTGGCCGATTGCCCCAATGTGAAAGCCTTGCCGTTTGATGGCCTGATTGTGGAGTTTGTGCGCTCGCAAAACGCCCAGCTCATCGTGCGCGGTTTGCGTTCGGTCACCGACTACGACTACGAAACGCAAATGTCCGGCATGAACCGACACTTGGCCCCCGAGGTGGACACCGTGTTCTTGCACACCAGCGCGGACGTTCAGCACATCAGCAGCACGCTGGTGCGTGAGATTTCAAAACTGGGCGGCGATGTGTCGGGCTTGGTTTCCGCTCCTGTGCTCAACGCGTTGCAAGGCAAGGTCGCGACCAAGCACTGAGCCACTGGGGTTTTACAACTCCGCGCCTTCCACCAAAAAGCGCACCCGCTTTTGCCCTTGCCACTCGTCGGCGTCGAGCCTGTAGGCCAGTTTGACGCGTGCGGGTAAAGGCTCGGTGCGGCCAAACCAGATGCCGTCGACCGATTGGCCTTGGTGCTTCATCTTGAGCGACAGGTGCTTTTCACCTACCAGACGCTGCGACACGATCTCGATTTCTTCGCAAAACACCGGCGGCGCAAAGCCCTGGCCCCAAACCTCGTGGTGCAGCATGTCCACCAGGTCCACCCGGCGGTACTCGGCAGGCAGCGGCCCGTCGGTTTCCAAGCGGCGCTGCAGCGTGGCGGCGTCCAGCCATTCCATGGCCACTTGGTTTAGCGTTTCTTCAAACACATCGAGGTGTTCTTCGGCAATGGTGCAACCCGCAGCCATGGCGTGGCCGCCAAAGCGCAGCAACACGCCCGGGGCGCGTTTGGCCACCAAGTCCAGCGCATCGCGCAAATGAAAACCCGCAATCGAGCGGCCCGAGCCTTTGAGCTCGTGCTCCTTGCCCGGTGCGCTGCTGGCCGCAAACACAAAAGTGGGGCGGTGCAGCTTGTCCTTGATGCGCGAGGCCACGATGCCCACCACGCCTTCATGAAAGTCCGGGTCGAACACACAAATGGCGGGCGGTGGCTCGTCGCCTTCGTCAAACAACGACTCGGCCATCTCCATGGCCATCTCGCGCATGTCACCCTCGATCACGCGGCGCTCGCGGTTGATCGCATCCAGCTGCCGGGCCAACTCGTCGGCGCGGCCTGCGTCGTCGGTCAGCAGGCATTCGATGCCCAGCGTCATGTCGGCCAAGCGGCCCGCCGCGTTGATGCGTGGCCCCAAGGCAAAGCCAAAGTCAAAAGTCGTGGCCTTGGCGGTTTCGCGGCTGGCCGCACGCATGAGCGCCGACATGCCCGGCGGCAGTGCGCCTGCCCGTACGCGCCGCAGACCTTGCGCCACCAGGCGGCGATTGTTGGCATCGAGCTTGACCACGTCGGCCACGGTGCCCAAAGCCACCAGTGGCAGCAGCGCGTCTAAGCGTGGCTGATTGCTGGCATCGAACACACCGCGCTGGCGCAGCTCGGCCCGCAGGGCCAGCAGCACGTAAAACATCACGCCCACACCCGCGATGGATTTGCTGGTGAAGCTGCAACCGGGCTGGTTGGGGTTGACGATGACCTCGGCGCTGGGCAGTTCGCTGCCGGGCAGGTGGTGGTCGGTCACCAGCACTTGCAGGCCCAAT
>JAGNVG010000015.1:0-12093 GCA_017986605.1 Limnohabitans sp. | reverse complement strand
CCATGCAGCCAAAAAGAATTGACGGTGATTTGCCTGCGCGCATCGCGGGCGTCATTGACCGGGTGGTTGTACAGCAGCATCTGCATCTCGCTTTGCAGGCGCTGCAAGGGGCGTGCGGCGGTGCCGATGGGCATCCAGGCTTTGACGTTTTGGCCAATCACGCGGTCGATGCTGGCGCAATTCAGGCCGGCCAGCATATCGCCCTGTACATGCCATTTCAGGGCGCTGTGCCAAGTGACTTGCAGCCCGTCTTCTTGCAAAAACGGTTGCATGGCCTGTAGCAATTGCTGCGATTCATCGTCGGACAGGGACAAACTGGCCGGGTCCAGCATGACCACTTGGTCCATTCCGATTTGCCAATGGCAAGGGGTCATCCAGGCCTGCGGCTGGGTGTTGGTGGACTGGCATTGCCAAGCGGCCCAGGGGTAGTTGTTCTCCTCCCAACCCAAGGCCTGGGCATACAGGCGTTCATGGGGCATGTGCAGGGGCGTTTCTGCGCTGTCTTGCCGGACCTCTTGGCGCTGCAAGAGGGCCAGCAAGGCCCGCAGATGGGGCAGCTGCAAGCTGGCCAAGGCCTGGGGGGCCGTGAGGCTGTGGCTGGCCGCATAGGGAATGATCAGGTGCATGGGGCTGATTGTCGCAGGCCCCATGTGTTTCTAGGTCACTGGCTCAGCGCTGGATCGCGGCCGCCTCTGCGGCGCAGTCGGCTCGGTCGGATTTGAGGCCTTTAGCCCGGGCTGCGTCAATTTCTGCCTTGGCACGTTGGGCTTGGGCCTGAAACACCGGATCAGATTGCAAGCGGGCCACCGTGGCGGCTCCTACCACGCGTCCGGCTTCCAGGTCGCTTTGCCAGTGCACGCCACAGACCATGCGGCTGTCTCCAAAGGCGTGGGCACGTTGCAGCAAGGCGTCGGCTTTATCGGGTGCCACGCCCGTCAAGACCAGTCCCCAAGCCCAGCCCAAGGCCGCATGACCTGAAGGATAAGAGCCGTCCTTGGCCAGGTGCGCTTCTTCTTTGGGCGAACAGGTGGTCTCGCTCAATTGGGCAAATGGGCGTTTTCGTGCGTAATGGTCTTTGGCTTTGTAAGTGGCCAGCCCTGCATCGATCAGTGTGCGTCTCAGCAACATGTTCAAGTGGGGTGTGGCTTCTTGCGAGATGGGGATGTCGAGGGCGCAAGAAAACACCCCGGCCGCTTCTGGAAACTTCAGATTCACATCCTTTGTGGCCACCGTCCAACGAGGCGTGTCGCGCCAAGCGCGTGTCTGCCGGTGAGCTTCCAGGTCTGCTGCATGTCGGGCCGAGCCTGGGGCCGGTGGTGGTGGTACCAAGGCCAGACTGTCGGGCAAGGCCTTGCGGTCCAAATAACCATTCAAATAACCCGAACCCTTGCGGAACTCACCCACGACTTCGGGCGATGTGGGGGGCTCGGCGGGCTTGACGGGGGCGCTCTGGCAAGCGCTCAGCAGCGCAGCTGCGGCGAAGGTGCACAGGCTGGCATGTTGTTTTTTCATGGCGTGTCTCCTGGGTGCAAATGATGCGTTCAACTGTGTCCTTGGGCAAACTGGGTGCAGGGTTGAGCGTCACAGGGATTCGAGTTTTGATTCAAAGCGATGCCAAGACCGTCACAGTGGTGACTCTCGCTTGGGAAACATCACGTGCACTTGGGTTTTCAGACTTTGAGGAAGGCATTGACCGATTGGTCACAATAGCGGCTTATGGCTTTTTTCAAAAACATTCCTTATGAGCTGGTGCTCGGCTGGCGTTATACCCGTGCAGGCCGTGCCACGCGGCGCAACGGCTTCATTTCCTTCATTTCCGGGGTGTCCATGATGGGCATCGGGCTGGGCGTGGCGGCGCTCATCATCGTGCTGAGTGTGATGAACGGCTTTCAAAAAGAGGTGCGTGACCGCATGTTGGGTGTGGTCTCACACATTGAGGTCTACGCCACCGATGGGGCGGCGGTGGACCAATTGCCCGCATTGCTGACCCGCCTGAAGGCGCACCCTCAGGTGGTGGGGGCCGCGCCATTTATCACCGCGCAAGCCCTGCTGGCACGGGGCGAAGACATGAAGGGTGTGCTGGTGCGCGGGATTGACCCGGCGCTGGAGCCTGAAGTCAGTGATTTGTCGAACGACACCCAAGCCGGGGTGCTGCAGCGCTTGCAGCCGGGTGCCTTTGGTCTGGTGCTGGGCCGTGACCTGGCCAGCAATTTGGGCGTGCAGACGGGCGACCCGGTGACCCTGGTGTCGCCTTCAGGCCAGGTCACGCCTGCGGGTGTGGTGCCGCGGATGAAGCAGATGGGCGTTGTCGGTACTTTTTCATCGGGACACTATGAGTACGATTCGGCGCTGGCGCTGATGCACGTCGTGGATGCCGCCCGCATGTTCCGACTGGAAGGCCCAAGCGGTGTGCGCTTGAAGCTGCGTGATTTGCATCTGGCACGCGAGGTGGCGCGAGACCTGCAATTGGAACTGGGGCCACAGTTCTTTGTGCGCGATTGGACTCAGCAAAACAAGACTTGGTTTGCCGCCGTGCAGGTTGAAAAACGCATGATGTTCATCATCCTCACCCTGATCGTGGCGGTAGCGGCCTTCAATCTGGTCAGCACGCTGGTGATGACGGTGACCGACAAACGCGCCGACATCGCCATCTTGCGCACACTGGGTGCCAGCCCGCGCAGCATCATGGGCATTTTTGTGGTTCAGGGCGCGACGGTGGGTGTGATCGGCACGATGAGTGGTTTGCTGTTGGGTTTGCTCGTGGCGTTCAACATTGATGTGATCGTGCCGGCTTTGGAAACGCTGTTCAATGCCAGCTTTTTGCCTCGCGACATTTACCTGATCAGCCGCATGCCCAGCGAGCCCTTGGCCAGCGACATTTTGCCGGTGGCCATCATTTCTTTGGTGCTGGCGTTTGTGGCCACGCTTTATCCCAGCTGGCGTGCCAGCCAGGTCAACCCGGCGGAGGCGCTGCGTTATGAATGAAACGAAAAACGAGGGCGCTGTGCTGCAGGCGCTCGGCCTGACCAAGCGCTTCAGCGAAGGACGGCTGGATGTGACGGTGCTGCAAGGTGTGGACTTGCAGGTGAATGCGGGAGAGACCTTGGCCATCGTGGGCGCTTCGGGCTCTGGCAAAAGCACCTTGCTGCATTTACTGGGCGGGCTGGACGCGCCTACACAGGGCTCGGTGAAGCTCAAGGGTCAGTTGTTGTCGGCGCTGAGTGCGGCTGAGCAAGGTCAGTGGCGCAACCGCTACCTGGGTTTTGTTTACCAGTTTCACCATTTGTTGCCCGAGTTCAGTGCGCTGGACAATGTGGCCATGCCTTTGTGGATTCGTCGGCAAGACCGAGCCGAAGCCGCAGTCGTCGCCACCCAGTGGCTGCAGCGCGTGGGTTTGGGCGAGCGGCTGCACCACCGACCCGCCGAGTTGTCGGGTGGCGAGCGTCAGCGCGTGGCGCTGGCGCGTGCCTTGGTGAACGATCCGGCGTGTGTGTTGGCGGACGAACCCACCGGCAATCTGGACCGTGAAACCGCTGACGGTGTTTTTGCGATGATGCTGCAACTGGCCCGTGAGCGCGGCACCGCATTTGTGGTGGTCACGCATGACCAAGCCTTGGCTGCGCGTTGCGATCGGCAATTGCACTTGGTCAAGGGTGTACTGCAAGCGCCGGTGTGAGCTGGCTGACTCGGGATGTGGATCGACACCCATTGCCACCTGGACGCGGCCGAGTTTGACGCTGACCGCGATGCGGTGCGTGAGGCGGCACGCCAAGTGGGGGTGGCGCGCTGCGTGATCCCGGCGGTGCACCGTAGGCACTGGGCCGAGGTGGCTCATCTGGCCGCGCGGCATGGCGATGCCTACGCTTTGGGTATCCACCCTTTGTATGTGCCACAGGCGCATGACAGTGATCTGCTGGCGCTGGATCAGGCCTTGAGCGAGCGCGCAGGTGACCCGAGGCTGGTGGCAGTGGGTGAGATTGGACTGGACTTTTTTGTGCCCGCACTGTGCACACCCGAAATGCGTGAGCGGCAATGGTTCTTTTATTTTGCACAGCTCAAGCTCGCTCAAAAGCACGGTTTGCCCGTGGTCCTGCATGTGCGCCGTTCGGCCGATCTTTTGCTCAAAGGCTTGCGCCAATGTCGGGTAGCCTCTGGCATTGCCCATGCTTTCAATGGCAGCGCCCAGCAAGCACAACTCTTCGTGTACATGGGGTTTGCGTTGGGCTTTGGAGGCTCGCTCACCTATGCGCGGTCTTTGCAGTTGCGCCGCTTGGCTGGTGAGCTGCCTTTGAGTGCCATCGTGCTGGAAACCGATGCCCCCGACATCCCGCCACACTGGCTCTATCAAACCGCCGAGCAGCGCGCCCAAGGCCTGCCCCAAGGCCGCAACAGTCCGGCCGAGTTGCCGCACATCGCGCAGGTGCTGGCCGATGTGCGAGGCCTGCCCTTGAACGAATTGGCTGTCGCCACCGTGCGCAATGCGCAGCGGGTTCTGCCCAGGTTGGTGAACACATGAGTGGACCCGCCGAGCTTGACGCTTCCAGTCGCCAGTGTTTGCAGGGCTTGCCACCGCTGGTGGGTGTTGACACGCGGGTGCTGGTACTGGGCAGCTTTCCAAGTGTCAAGTCCTTGCAGTTGCAGCAGTACTACGCCCACCCGCAAAATCATTTCTGGCGCATCATGCAGACCTTGTGGCCCGAGGCCCCTTGGCCAGCCGATCGCGACTACACCCGGCGCAGCCATTGCCTGCTGGCCCAAGGCGTGGGTTTGTGGGATGTGTATGCGCAATGCGAGCGCGAGGGCAGTCTGGACAGTGCCATTCGTGCCGGGCAACTCAATGACTTTGAGGCCTTGTTGCAGCGCTGCCCCCGCTTGAGTGGCATCGCCCACAATGGAGGGGAGAGTTTTCGCCATGCCAAGGCGGTTAAAAATTCACTGTTACATGCCGGACTGGCTGAACAAGTCACGTTGCATCGCCTACCATCGACCAGTCCCGCCAACGCTACGTGGACCTTTGAACAAAAACGCACAGCCTGGGCTGCGGTCATGCAAGCGCATGGCTTGTGGTCTGGTGATGACCCGCACGGAAACCCTGAATGACCCGCAAAAAACCTGCCGACAAAACCATTGAACTGCCAGAAGTCAATTTTTCAGAAGATGGCGAAATCCGCTACCTGCACCTGGGCACGGAGTGGATTCAGGGTTCCATGTTTTTGGATAAGCCCTATGACATCGAGCTGGAGTACGTGCAGCGCATGTTCGGCTGGTTATTGTTTTTCCCGCACGACGAAGTCAAGGGCGCCCACGCCATGCAGCTGGGGCTGGGGGCGGGCACGATCACCAAGTTTTGCTACAAAAAACTCAAGATGACTTGCACGGCGATCGAGCTGAATCCCGGCGTGTTGCATGCCTGCCGGGGCTGGTTCCGTTTGCCGCCCGACGACGAGCGTTTGCGCGTGGTGCTGGCCGATGCCGCTCAGGAAATTCAGTCCGACGAATGGCGCGGCACGGTCGATGCGTTGCAGGTCGATCTGTATGACGAAGAAGCTGCAGCACCGGTGCTGGATACCCCCGACTTTTACCGCCATTGCCGTGAGCTGCTGAGCCAGCAAGGCTGCATGACGGTGAACTTGTTTGGCCGTTCGTCCAGTTATGCCGAAAGTGTGGAAAAGATTTGCGCCGCTTTTGGCGAAGATGCCGTGTGGGCCTTCAAGCCCACAAGAGAAGGTAACGCGATCGTGTTGGCGCAGCGCACCGCCAGTCGACCCAAACGCGAAGAATTGATCGCTGCAGCGACAGACATTCAGGACAAGTGGGGCTTGCCTGCTCTCAAATGGCTCAAGGTGTTCAAACCCTTGGTCAAATGAAGCTGTGGCTTCTCAGGGCCGCAGGCAAGGGCTGTGCATCAGGGTAAACCATGTGCCTGTCACCTCGGGAACATAGGTGTAACCCACATCCATAAAACCGGATTGTTCACGCAGAATCCAGTCAACTCAAATCAGAGGAGATATCTCGTGAAAATCAAGAGTCAAAAAGACTTTTTCGCTGGGCTGTTCTACACCGTAGCTGGTGCAGCCTTTGCCATTGGTGCGACCAACTACACCGTAGGCACCGGTGCCCGCATGGGGCCAGGCTACTTTCCATTGCTGTTGGGCATTTTGTTGGCCCTGATCGGTGCCTTCGTCATGTTTAAGGCCTTGACGGTTGAGACGCAAGACGGTGAAAAGATTGGTGCCTGGGCATGGAAGCCCTTGTTCTTCATCATCGCGGGCAACTTGCTGTTTGGCATTTTGTTGGGCGGTTTGCCCAGCATGGGCGTGCCTGCTATGGGCCTGATCGTGGCCATCTTTGGCACCACCTTGGTGGTCAGCTTGGCGGGTGACACTTTCAAGCTCAAAGAGGTCTTGATTCTGGCGACGATCTTGTCCATCGGCAGTTATGGCGCTTTTGTGATGCTGCTCAAGCTGCAGTTTCCTGTCTGGCCCACCTTCATCACCGGCTGAGGAGAAATAATTCATGGAACTGTTTGACAACTTGGCTCTCGGTTTTGGGGTGGCGTTCACCTTCCAAAACCTGATTTATGCGTTCATTGGCTGTTTGCTGGGCACCTTGATCGGTGTGTTGCCGGGTGTGGGCCCGGTGGCGACGATTGCCATGCTCTTGCCTGCCACTTACGCGCTGCCCCCCGTGGCTGCGCTGATCATGTTGGCCGGTATTTATTACGGCGCGCAATACGGTGGCTCGACCACTGCGATTTTGGTCAACTTGCCCGGCGAAGCCTCGTCGGTGGTGACCATGATCGACGGCTACCAAATGGCCCGCAAAGGCCGCGCTGGTCCCGCTTTGGCGGCGGCTGGTTTGGGCTCGTTCTTCGCGGGTTGCGTGGGCACTTTGATCTTGGCCGCCTTCGCAGGTCCCCTGACCGAAGTGGCCTTCAAGTTCGGTCCTGCCGAATACTTCTCGCTCATGGTTTTGGGCTTGATCGGTGCGGTGGTTTTGGCTTCCGGCTCGCTCATCAAAGCGGTCGGCATGATCGTGTTGGGCCTGTTGATGGGCTTGATCGGCACCGACGTGAACTCGGGTGTGGCGCGTTTCAGCTTCGACATCCCTGAGTTGACCGACGGCGTGGGCTTCATCGTGATCGCGATGGGTGTGTTCGGTTACGGCGAGATCATCTCCAACTTGTCTAAGCCCGAAGAAGACCGTGAAGTCTTCACGGCCAAAGTGACCGGCTTGATGCCCAATGCCGAAGACTTCAAGAACATGGTGCCAGCCGTCTTGCGCGGCACCGCTTTGGGTTCTGCCTTGGGCATCTTGCCCGGTGGCGGTGCACTGCTGGCGGCTTTTGCGGCTTACACCATTGAGAAAAAAACCAAACTCCGTCCAGGCGAAGTGCCTTTTGGTCAAGGCAACATCCGCGGTGTGGCATCGCCTGAGTCGGCCAACAACTCGGCCTCGCAAACCTCCTTCATTCCTTTGCTGACCTTGGGCATTCCACCCAACGCCGTGATGGCTTTGATGGTCGGCGCCATGACCATCCACAACATCCAGCCTGGCCCTCAGGTCATGACCAGCAACCCCGAGTTGTTCTGGGGCCTGATCGCCTCGATGTGGATCGGCAACGCGATGCTCATCATCTTGAACCTGCCTTTGATCGGCATCTGGATCAAGTTGCTGTCGGTGCCTTACCGTTGGCTGTTCCCCGCCATCGTGCTGTTCTGTGCGATTGGTGTGTACTCGACCAACAACAACACTTGGGACATCTGGATGGTCGCCATGTTCGGTGTGATCGGTTACACCTTCATCAAACTCGGCATGGAGCCTGCGCCTTTGCTCTTGGGCTTCATTTTGGGACCCATGATGGAAGAGAACTTGCGCCGCGCCATGCTCTTGTCACGTGGCGACTGGAGCGTGTTCGTGACACGCCCCTTGTCAGCTGGTTTGCTGGCTGCAGCGATATTGCTCTTGATCATCGTGGCCTTGCCCTCGATCAAGTCCAAGCGTGAAGAGGCTTTTGTCGAAGACTGATCGACAGGCATTTGAAATTGGAAGCGGCCTCTTCGGAGGCCGTTTTCTTTGGGACTTGCAGGGGCATGTCACCTGAGGGCAGCGACACGGCTTGACCTCTGACAAAATAAGTTTTTGTGGGGCAAAGGCCCTGTTTTTATTGCTTTTGGGGACTTCATGAAAAGACACCATCTGATCAGTGCGACCTTGGCTGCAGTGCTTGCCCTGAGTGGTTTGACTGCTGTTCAGGCCCAGTCATATCCCAACAAGCCTGTGCGCTTGATCGTGCCGTTTCCAGCGGGTGGGGCCACCGACTTGTTTGCGCGCACCTTGTCGCAAAAGCTGGGCGAAAAAATGGGCACAACGCTGGTGGTCGAAAACCGGCCTGGCGCTGGCGGTACCTTGGGCTCAGACCTTGCCGCCAAGGCCAGCCCAGATGGCTATACCTTGCTGCTGTCCACTTCCAGCACGCATTCGATCGGGCCCAACCTGAACCCACGCATGCCGTATGACGCGGTCAAAGACTTCACTCCGATCAGCCAAGTGGGCAATGCGCCCAGCATCATGCTGGTGCCCAACAGCTCGCCCGCCAAAACCGTCAAGGAATGGATCGATCACGCCAAGAAGAACCCTGGCCGCTTGAACTATGCGTCGAGCGGTAATGGCACCATCGTCCAGTTGTCGGCAGAGTTGTTCAAGGCGCAGGCCGATGTGTTTGTCGTCCACATCCCCTACAAGGGCACAGCCTTGGCCATTCCCGATCTGGTCAGCGGCAAAGTCGACGTGTTGTTTGACAGCTTGCCCACGGGCTTGCCGCATGTGCGCGACGGCCGTTTGCGCGCTTTGGGCGTGACCACGCTCAAGCCTACAGCGCTGGCGCCGGGTGTGCAGCCCATCGCCGATGTCTTGCCCGGTTACGAGTCCAACACTTGGTTTGGTTTGTTTGGCCCCAAAGGGTTGCCGCCTGAAGTGGTCAGCCGCGTGAACATGGCTGCCAATCAAGTGCTGCAAGACCCTGAGGTGCTGGACAAGCTGCAACGGTTTGGCATTGAGCCTGTGGGTGGTACGCCAGCCCAGTTCACCGCCATGCTGGCGAAAGAATCGGCCAAGTGGAAAAAAATCATCACCGAGCGCAAGATCACTTTGGAATGACATGAACTTCAATCACCAGTTCCCCTACACCAGCACCCGTTTGCCGCTGTTTGCGCGCAACATCGTTTCCACCTCTCACCCGCTGGCCGCACAAGCAGGCTTGCGCATGATGCTCAAGGGCGGCAATGCGGTTGACGCCGCCATTGCCGCTGCAGCGGTGATCACGCTGACCGAGCCCGTGAGTTGCGGTTTGGGTTCGGATGCTTTTGCCATTTTGTGGGACGGCAAAGAGTTGCACGGCCTCAACTCGTCTGGTCCTGCCCCTGCCACTTGGACGCCCGACTACTTTCACCGCAAATACGGCGCTGACGCACTCACACCGCCCAAGCGCGGCTTTGACTCGGTCACCGTGCCCGGCGCGGTGGCCGGTTGGGTTGCTTTGAGCGAGCGCTTTGGCAAACTGCCATTTGCTGACTTGCTCGAACCCGCCATCGAGGTGGCCGAGCGCGGTTATTTGATCCCTGTGGTGGTGCAACAAAAGTGGGCTGCGGCCACGCCCGAGCTGCAGTCACAACCGGGTTTTGCACAAAGCTTTTTGCCTTGGGGCCGTGCACCCGAAGTGGGCGAGCTGTTTCAGTTCAAGAACGCGGCGCGTGGCCTC
This sequence comes from Limnohabitans sp., assembly GCA_017986605.1. Classification (GTDB taxonomy): domain Bacteria; phylum Pseudomonadota; class Gammaproteobacteria; order Burkholderiales; family Burkholderiaceae_C; genus Limnohabitans_A. Next base: position 2,333 of record JAGNVG010000015.1, on the reverse strand, counting down.
AAAGCCATTGCCGCCACCAAAGGCCAAGCGCTGTATGGCGGCGAAATCGCCGAAGCCATTGAAAAGTTCGCCAAGGAAAACGGCGGCAGCATCACGGCCAAAGACCTGGCCGACTTCAAACCCGAATGGGTCAAGCCCATTGCGCAAGACTACCGGGGCTACACCCTGCACGAGATCCCGCCTAACGGGCAGGGTATCGCCGCACTGATCGCCTTGGGCATTTTGTCCAACTTTGACCTGGCCAGCCACGCGGTGGACGGTGTGGATTCGCAGCATTTGCAAATCGAAGCCATGAAACTGGCGTTTGCGGATGTGTACCGCTATGTGGCCGATCCGCGCTACATGGAGGTCACGCCCGAGCAGATGCTCGACCCGGCTTATCTGGCCAGTCGCGCCAAGCTGATCGACATGAAGAAGGCGCAAAACTTCCAAGCGGGCAACCCGGTCAAGGGCGGCACGATTTACCTGACGGCGGCCGATGAAAACGGCATGATGGTCAGCTTCATCCAAAGCAACTTCATGGGCTTTGGCTCGGGCGTGGTGGAACCGAACTACGGCATCAGCCTGCAAAACCGGGGCCACGGTTTCAGCACCAACCTGAACGGCCCCAACATGGCCAACTTGGTGATGCCCGGTAAGCGGCCTTTCCAGACCATCATCCCTGCTTTCCTGACCAAGGATGGGCAGCCGGTCATGAGCTACGGCGTGATGGGCGGCAACATGCAGCCCCAAGGCCACATGCAAACCCTGGTGCGCATGCTCGACTACAAGCAAAACCCGCAAGCCGCGTGCGATGCCCCGCGCTGGCGTTACAACACTGGCATGAACATCAACGTCGAAGCCGCCATGAACAGCCAGACCGTGCAAGACCTGAGCGCCCGTGGTCACGAGTTGGACGTCATCAACGACTCCTACCAAGACTTTGGTGCCGGCCAGTTCATCTGGCGCATGGGCGATCCGGGCGTGGAAGGTTACATGGCCGCCAGCGACCCGCGCCGTGATGGGCAGGCTGTGGGCTTTTGATGGTGTTGGCACGTTCGCCGCAGCTCACCACTGGCCTGATCATGGCCATGGCCGGTTCGATCGCCTTCAGCGGCAAAGCCATCATCGTCAAGTTGGCTTATCGCCATGGTGTCGATGCCGTCACTCTGGTCATGCTGCGCATGCTCTTTGCCTTGCCCCTGTTTTTGTGTATGGCCTGGTGGGCCGGACGCGGCAAACCCCGGATCGCCAAGCGTGACTGGCTGGGCATTTTGGGTCTGGGCTTCAGCGGTTATTACTTGGCCTCATTTCTGGATTTCTGGGGCTTGGAATACATCAGCGCTTCGCTGGAGCGTTTGATCCTGTACCTCAACCCCACGTTGGTGTTGGTGCTGGGCTGGTTGCTCTATGGCCGCAAGATCAGCTACCGCCAAGGTGTGGGCATGGCCATCAGCTATGCAGGTGTGATGCTGGTGTTTGGCCATGAAGCGGCACTCGACGGCAAAAACGCCGTACTGGGCGCGGCGCTGGTGTTGGGCAGTGCCATCAGCTATGCGCTGTACCTGAGTTACAGCGGGCAGATGGTGCAGCGGCTTGGTTCGCTGCGTTTGGCGGGCTGGGCCACCTCGGTGGCGTGTGTCTTGTGCATTGCTCAATTTGCGGTGCTGCGCCCGCTGTCGCTGGCGCAGGTTCCCGAACCCGTGCTCTGGTTGTCGCTGCTCAATGCCACGGCCTGCACAGCGGTGCCGGTGGTGTTGGTCATGATGGCCATTGAGCGCATTGGCTCAGGCCTGACTGCGCAGACGGGCATGATCGGCCCCATGTCCACGCTGCTCATGGGCGTGTTCATTTTGGGTGAACCCTTCAATATGTGGATTGTGGGCGGCACTGTGCTGGTGCTGTCAGGTGTTTTTTGGGTGACACGCGCCCCCAAATTTTGAAATCAACAGGAGAGAAAAATGGACTTGGGCATTGCAGGCAAATGGGCATTGGTGGGTGGCGCGAGCAAAGGCTTGGGCTGGGGTTGCGCACGGGCCTTGGCGCTGGAAGGCGTGAACGTGGTTATGGTGGCGCGTGGCGCTGAAGTGCTGAACAAAGCCGTGGCCGACTTGCGTGCCGAAACAGGTGGCCGTGTGCAGCTGATCGCCGTGGCGCAAGACATTACCACCGAAGCCGGACGCGAAGCGATCTGGAACGTGGCGGGCGGCCCGGGCAAAGACTACGACATCGTGGTCACCAACGCAGGCGGCCCACCCCCCGGTGACTTTCGTGACTGGGACCGCGAGGCCTGGATCAAGGCCATCGATGCCAACATGCTCACGCCGATTGAGCTGATCAAAGCCACGGTGGAC
>JAGNVG010000114.1:3499-7042 GCA_017986605.1 Limnohabitans sp. | reverse complement strand
CGCAACTCCCTCGAAGCCTCCAGCAGCAAAGGCAACCACTTGCGCTCCACCGCCGCGTCTGACAGTTGTTCGGCAGTGCCCACCACATTGAGCGCAGCCAAGGTTTGGCCTTGCATGTTGCGCAGTGGCACGGCCAGCGCATGGATACCCAGCTCATGCGCGTCTCGGGCAAGGCAGTGGTCATCGCGCCGAACCTGGTCGATCAGTGCTTTGAACCGCGCCACGCCCACCTCGGTCTGCGGCGTGATGCGGGCCAGCTCGCGCCCTTTGAGCCAAGCATTGAACTCGGCCTTGGGCCAGCACGCCAGCAGCATGCGGCCGGTGGACGTGGCATGAGCGGGCAGACGCGCCCCAAGGTGCAGGCCATAGGCCAAATGCCGCACGGGCTCGGCCAAGCCTGCGCTGCGCGCCACGATAACGCCCTCTCCACCGTCCAGCACCACGGCGCTGAAGGCCGCCTGAGTTTGCTGAGCCAGGCGGTTGAGCGTGGGCTGCAGCGTTCGCGGCAGACGCGAGGTGGCCATGTAGCTGCCCGCAAATCGCAGCACTCTGGCCGACAACCAATAGTGGCTGCCATCGGTTTCCAAATAACCCAGCTCGGTGAGGGTGAGCAAATGCCGCCGGGCCGCAGCGCGGGTAATGCCCGTGCGCTGGGCGGCCAGCGTGGCGTTCAGGCGCTGGCGTTCGGTGTCAAAGGCTTCGAGCACGGCCAGGCCTTTGGCCAAGCCTTCGATGTAGTCCGCTTTGGCGATGGGCATGCGTTGCTTTCTTGATGGGCATCAATTGCGCGATCATCGCACAAACAATCTGACATTCGCACAAACTCCCACAAGCCTAGCGGCCAAGGTCTCGCTTCTTGCCTAAGCTTGCGTTCATTGTTTTGAGACCTCTGACGGAGACACGCATGACCAAAGCCACTCGCACCCAAGTTGCCATCATTGGCGCAGGCCCCTCGGGACTGCTGCTGGGGCAGCTGCTCCACAAAGCCGGCATTGACGCCATCATCGTTGAGCGCCAAACGGGCGATTACGTCCTGAGCCGCATCCGCGCTGGCGTACTGGAGCAAGTGACCATGGACCTGCTTGATGAAGCGGGGGTCGGCCAGCGCATGCACAAAGAAGGCCTCGTACATGGCGGCTTCGATCTGCTGTTCAAGGGCGCGCGCCATCGCATCGACATGAACCACCTCACGGGTGGCAAAAACGTCATGGTCTATGGCCAAACCGAGGTTACCCGCGACCTGATGGACGCCCGCCTGGCGTCAGGCTTGCCTACCGTTTACGAAGCCCACAACGTGCAGGTGCACGAGTTCGACAGCGCCAAACCCCGTGTCACGTACGACAAAGACGGCCAGACCCACACCATCGAGTGCGACTTCATCGCGGGCTGCGATGGCTTTCACGGCGTATGCCGTGCCAGTGCGCCCAAAGACAAGATCCGCGAATACGAAAAGGTCTACCCCTTCGGCTGGCTGGGCGTGTTGTCCGACACCCCGCCCGTGCACGAAGAACTCATTTATGCCAACAGCACGCGCGGCTTTGCCCTGTGCTCGCAGCGCAGCGCTACCCGCAGCCGCTACTACCTGCAAGTGCCGCTGACCGACAAAGTCGACGACTGGAGCGACGATGCCTTCTGGGAAGAGCTGCGCAAGCGCCTGGACCCCGAAGCGCGCCAACATTTGGTGACTGGCCCCAGCATCGAAAAAAGCATCGCCCCGCTGCGCAGCTTTGTGACCGAGCCCATGCGCTTTGGCCGCATGTTCCTCGCGGGCGACGCCGCCCACATCGTGCCGCCCACAGGGGCCAAGGGGCTGAACCTCGCGGCCACCGATGTGAAATACCTGTCCACCGCCATCATTGAGTATTACCAGGAGAACTCCGAAGCGGGCATCGACTGCTATTCAGAGCGTTGCCTGCGCCGCATCTGGCGCGCTGAGCGCTTCAGCTGGTGGTTCACCAGCCTGATGCACCACTTCCCGGAAAACGGCGACATCGGTCAGAAGTTCCAGGACGCCGAACTGGATTACCTGATCCACAGCGAATCGGGCTCCAAAACCATCGCCGAAAACTACGTGGGCTTGCCGCTGGACTTTGGCGACAAGTAACCCCTCTCGGCAGGCAGGTGGCACCAACGGCCGAGGGTCTGGGGTGTCGCGCATGGGCAAGCCCGGGCCCCACGCCCTTCTACAATGTTGGGCACTATGAGCACCCACAAACCCCTGCGCGGCACCCGCGTTCTGAGCCTTGCCCTCAACCTGCCCGGCCCTGCCGCCATCATGCGTTTGGCCGACATGGGTGCCCGCTGCACCAAGGTCAACCCGCCCGCAGGCGACCCGATGCAGCACTACACGCCCAGTGGCTATGACTTGCTGCACAAAGGCGTCAAGCACAAGACGCTGGACCTCAAAACAGAAGCAGGCCAAGCCGCATTGCACAAGCTGCTGCCCACCACCGACGTGCTGCTGACCTCTTTTCGCCCGTCGGCACTGACCAAACTGGGTCTGAGCTGGAAGACCTTGCACAAGCAATACCCTGCGCTCAGCCTGATCGAAGTGGTGGGTGCCCCCGGCCCACTGGCCGAGATTCCCGGCCACGATTTGACCTATCAGGCCGAAGCCGGTCTGGTGAACGGCATGGACTTGCCCCCCAGTTTGTTCGCCGACATGGGCGGTGCGCTCATGGCCAGCGAAGCCACGCTCAAGGCGCTGATTTCGCTCAAAACCACCGGCAAAGGTTCACGCCACGAAGTGGCCTTGTCAGAGGCTGCCACCTGGCTGGCCCTGCCCCGTCAGCTGCGCATGACCACCCCCGACGGCGCAGTGGGTGGTGCACACGCGGGCTACCGCATGTATGCCTGCAAAAACGGCCGAGTGGCCGTGGCGGCGCTGGAACCGCACTTTGCGGTGAGCCTGTGCGAAGCCGCAGGCGTTCCGCTAGCGCACCCGGTCAAGGACTTGTTCAAGCCCACAACACACAAAGCCATCGAGGCCTTCTTGGCTGGCCAGACCCGCGCCCAGCTCGACAAACTGGCCGAGGCCAAAGACATCCCATTGATGACGCTGCCGCGCTGAACGCGGTCAATCCGTCAATCAATCCGGCAAGGGCGCGGGAAGGCGCTTGAGTGTCCTCACCTTGGACGCGCTGATGATGATGGCCTGCAGCCCGAAGCCAAGCACCACGCACCACAGGCTGACCGACACCGGAAAGCTCACGCCCAGCACACCGCCCAGCGCCGCTCCTAAAGGGCGGGCGCCCGTGCTGACCACGATGTTGATGGACGTGACCCGTCCAATCATGGCGCGGGGCGTCACCGTCTGGCGCAATGTGGTCGAAGTGATGGTCCAGATGATCGGACCAGCGCCAAAGAAGAAATAAGACAAGGCCGCCAACCAGCCTTGCGGCCAAAACAAAGTCATGGCCATGGTGGTCGCCGCCAGCACCGAAAAATAAGGCCCCAGCAAAATGGCTTGGCCAAAAGGCAGCGCCCGTACCACGCGCGGCGCGAGCAGCGCCCCAACGATCATGCCCACGCCATAGCAAGCCA
>JAGNVG010000114.1:0-3399 GCA_017986605.1 Limnohabitans sp. | reverse complement strand
GGCATGGCCAGCAACAAAAATGGCAAAGACTGGATAGAGGCCAGTAAACCGATCTCACCCGGCCCGGCATGGAGCAACAGCACCGCCACGATCGGCACCGCTGCAAGGCTCAATTGCTCTGCCGACTGCGCCAGCAAATTGGACCAAGCCAAGCGCAGGAAGGAAGGGGGTAAGGTGGCGGACATCAAAAGCCTTTCGATATGTCGCATCCTAAAGCAGGCCCGTGCTGTGAAGTGACGCATTTGACACAGCGCACATGAGCCCCAACGCCAATGACCTATGCTGGCGCCAACACGAGGTTTCTATGACGATTCATTCCCACCTGCCCAGAACCCCCGCGATTTCAGCCGAAGAGGCCTGCCAGCTCGCCATCCTGAGAGCTCACCGTCGCGCGCATCGGCAAAAAGTCATCCCGCATGCGCTCACGCAAGCAGAGCCAACCGATCCAACACGCCCCACACGCGGGCAGCGTCTGGCGGACAAAGTCGCGGCCACCATCGGTTCATGGCGATTCATCATCTTTCAGAGCACCGCCATTGCCCTCTGGATCACTGGCAACGCGTTGACCGGCCCGGGCGCCTGGGACCCCTACCCTTTCATCTTGCTCAACCTGCTGCTGTCCTTTCAGGCCGCCTACACGGCCCCAGCCATCATGATGAGTCAAAATCGGCAATCCGAACTGGACCGGAAACACGCGCAAAACGATTACGAAATCAACGTCAAAGCCGAGCTGGAGATCGAGCTGTTGCATGAAAAAATCGACCTGCTGAAAGAGCAGGAATTGCTGGCCCTGACCCAAGCGGTGCGCGACCTGTCTGCGCAAGTCAAAGCCATGACCCAACGAGTTTGAGACAATTCACGCCATGGATACACCTTCGCTGGAACAACTCACGATGCTCACTTGGCGCATGGCCGGTTTTGCCTCTCTTAACCTGATCGACGACGCGGCCTTGCTGGCCTTACTTTTTTGCTGAAAGTCTTGGCATGCAACGCTGCCCTTGGTGCGAAGGCTTTGACCTTTACCGCGAGTACCACGACACCGAATGGGGCGTCCCCCTTCGGGACGACCGTGCCCTGTTCGAGCTGATCAACCTCGAAGGCGCACAAGCCGGCCTGTCATGGTCCACAGTGCTCAAAAAGCGCGAAAATTACCGTGCTGCTTTTGACCAGTTCGACCCCGAAAAAATCGCACGCTACGACGAACGTCAAGTGGCCGAACTGTTGGCCAACCCCGGGATCGTGCGCAATCGCCTGAAGGTGGCCGCTACCATCGGCAATGCAAAAGCCTACCTGGCACTGCAAGCCAGTGGCCAAAGTTTTAGCGCGTTTGTCTGGCAATTTGTGGACGGCAAGCCCCTGCAAAACCAGCGACGCAGCATGAGCGAAGTGCCTGCCCAAACGGCCGAATCAGATGCCATGAGTCAGGCCCTCAAAAAAGCCGGTTTCAAATTCGTAGGCTCTACCATTTGCTATGCCTTCATGCAGGCCAGCGGCATGGTCAACGACCACCTGATCGAATGCCACCGACATACACCACTGGCTCAATAATCCAACCACTGCCCTCTAGGCCACATGAACATCACCGTCAACGAAGAACTCAAAGCCTACATCGACCCCTTGACCCCCGATGAGCACGCAGCGTTAGAGCGCAGCATCCTGGCAGAAGGCTGCCGCGATGCGCTGGTCCTTTGGGGCGACACGCTCGTGGATGGCCACAACCGCTATGGCATTTGCCAAAAGCATGGCCTGCCTTTTCAGACCGTACAAAACACACGCTTTCAGTCGATGGAAGATGTACACCTGTGGATGATCGACCAGCATCTGGGTCGGCGCAGCGTATCGGACTTTCAGCGAGGGGTGCTGGCCTTGCGTAAGCGTGAAATTTTGGCGGAACAACGCGCGCAAGCCACCGCTGCAACCGACTCGGCTGCGGAAGTACAAGCCACGGGGTCCCCAGCAAAGGCCACGCTTGATCAGATGGTCAACCCACTCAAAAGCCGTTCCGACATTGCGAAGGCCGCGCGATTGAGCAGCAGCCAAGTGCTGCACATCGAAAAAATTCAGAAACAAGCCGCCCCGGAGTTGGTCGCAGCTGTCAAAGCTGGTGCCATTTCACTCAATGCTGCCGCGGCGGTTGCCAGCCTCTCTGCCGAAGAGCAAAAAACTGCCGCACAGGGTGGAAAGGTGGAACTCAAGCTGGCCGCCAAGCGCGTGCGCGAAGAACTGCGAAAACCCGTCAAGGAAGACCCTCCATCATCGCCAGAAGACACCGTTCATGACGCCATGAACTGGCAGCAACGCGTGCAGGAGTTGACGGCCGAAAATGACCGTCTTCGCCAAGAAGTGGGTGCGCTACGTGCGCAATTGGGCCTCTGAGACAGGCGCTTGCAAGACCCACGCGCCCTCAAGGGCTACGCGTGCCTTCCTGCAGCACGACGTCCGTGGTTTTGGCATCGGGAGGGCGAACACGCACACCTTGAAAATAAAGTTGCGCTTGTTCGGCTTGTTCAAAATGCACACGCCAAGGCGGTGGGCCATAAATGCTTTTGGCCTCGTTCGCCTTCAGTGACAAAACCGTTCGCAGTCCGGCTCCATCCACTACGCAAACAGCACCTTCTTTTTGGGCCACCAGATAAACCATGTCACCGGCTTTGCTGGGTTGGGCCGGCGTGAGTACAGGGTCCGCAGGCCCTGGTTGGCACAACACAGTTTCCGCAGGTTTGGCTTGCACCACGGCAGCAAGAGGGGGTTCTGAAGCCGGGGCTACCCGAGGCTCGGGAGTGACCCACTCTGCGACGGCGGCTGCAGGCTTGGCCGTGGATAGCAGCGCCGCAGACTCCATGCCTGACTCACTTGAGGACGCAGCAGACGACATGGACGTTGCTGGAGGATCAGTGGGTATGGCCACAGCCTGATGCCAAAAATTCTGCGCGTCTCTGTTTTGCCAGTTTTTTTGAAACCAATCCGCAGAGCCCAGCAAGACCAACGAGAAACCCAAGAGCGCGATCCAACGTGGAGAAAACGAGAAAACCGCAGAGGAACGCCCCGATGGCGATTTTTTTCGGGACAACTCAATCAGTTCATCCACCACGGAGGGCTCTGGATGAGTGGCTGCATCAGCCGCGTGACGGATCACCGCAACGGGATCCATGCCCAACAAGCTCGCCACTTTTCGTGCAGCGCTCTCTTTGATGGCTGCGGTATAAAAAAGGGATGATCCCCCCGACTCCAATTGCCGTATCTGTGCCACGGACAAATTGGCATGACCTGCCAGAGTGGAAACATCGATTTTTTGAGATTCGCGCCACTCACGCAACAGTTCGCCGTGCACCCGATCGGTGGTTGAATTCGACATGCCAAAGATAAAAAATTAAAACTGCTATTTTGTATTATATTTTT
>JAGNVG010000113.1 GCA_017986605.1 Limnohabitans sp. | reverse complement strand
ATGTGGCTCGATGTGAACGGCGTGCGTTATCAAACCGGCAACACCAAGACCATGATTTTTGGTGTGGCCAAGCTGGTCAGTTATGTGAGCCATTTCATGACCTTGGAGCCCGGTGACATCATCACCACTGGCACACCTCCCGGCGTTGGCATGGGTGTCAAGAAAGACGGCAAGCCTGCGCCGGTGTTCCTCAAGCGTGGCGATGTCATGCGTTTGGGCATTGATGGTTTGGGCGAGCAAACGCAGAAAGTGGTGGCTTTCAAAGCCTGACTTTCGACTGGCCCCCGCCAAGCGGTGTGGCCTCACGATTTACCCTGATCTGTGCAGGGCTGTCTTGATTTGCTTGGTTTTTAGTGCAAAATAGAACGGTCGTTCTATTTTGCACTCACATGACTGACCGCAAATCCTCTTCTAAAGTTGAAACTCCACCAGCCCCTGAGGCGGGACGCCGCGTTCTGATCAAGGGGCAGCAGACCAAGGCCGTCATCATTGACGCGGCATTGGGTCTGGCTTCACAAATTGGCCTGGAAGGCTTGTCGATTGGTGCGCTGGCTGAAGTGACCGGTATGAGCAAGTCGGGTGTGTTTGCGCACTTTGGCTCAAGGGAAGAACTCCAAATTTCGGTGATACGCGAATACCACGACCGCTTTGAGGCTGAGGTGTTTTATGCCGCCATGCAGCAGCCACGTGGTGTGCCACGTTTGCAGGCCTTGTTTGACAATTGGATGGTACAGACGTCAGCCGAAATCGATTCGGGCTGCATTTACATCAGTGGCGCGGTCGAGTTTGACGACCGCACCGGTCCCGTGCGCGATGCGTTGGCTTCGTCGGTGGGGAGCTGGCAAACCGCTTTGCGACGTGCGGTCGAGTTGGCACAGGAGGAGGGCCAACTCAGTGACGAGTCCGATGCGCACCAGATCGCATTTGAAATTCATGGCCTGATTTTGGCATTGCATTACGAAGCACGTTTCTTGCGAAACCCCAGCGCCACAGAACGCGCGAGACAAGGCTTCTTGCATATTCTGGCGAGGTATGCCGTGAAGCCAGCAACACCAGAGTCGGCGACATCGAGCGCCTCCGTCAAAAAGGGCCCTGCTCAGAAGTCCGTCACATCGCGACGTCAACGCAAAGCCGACTGATTTTTTTCACAGAATCCATTCACTTTTCAAGGAGTCACCATGCCTGTTTACGCCCCACCGCTTCGCGACATGCAGTTTGTTTTGCATGAATTGCTCAACGTGAGCGAAGAGCTCAAAGCCCTTCCCAAACATGCCGAGACCGATGCAGACACCATCAATGCTGTGCTGGAGGAAGGTGGGAAGTTCGCTTCAGAAGTGATCTTTCCGATCAATATTTCAGGGGACACCCAAGGCTGCACACTGAACCGGGACACCCATGCGGTGACGGCGCCTGACGGTTTCAAAGCCGCTTATGCGCAATTCGTGGCAGGTGGTTGGCCATCGCTCAGTTGTGATCCGGACTTTGGTGGTCAAGGCCTGCCATTTGTGGTGAACCAGTGTTTTTATGAAATGCTCAACTCAAGCAATCAGGCCTGGACCATGTATCCCGGCTTGTCGCATGGTGCCTACGAGTGCCTGCACGCGCATGGCACGCCCGAGCAAAAAGCCCTGTACTTGCCCAAGCTGACCAGCGGCGAATGGACAGGCACGATGTGCCTGACCGAGCCTCACTGTGGTACCGACCTCGGCTTGCTGCGCACCAAGGCCGAACCGCAAGCCGATGGCACTTACCGCATCACGGGTCAAAAGATTTTCATCAGCGCGGGTGAGCACGATTTGGCAGACAACATCGTGCACCTGGTGCTGGCCCGCTTGCCCGACGCCCCTCCAGGCAGCAAAGGCATCAGTTTGTTCATCGTGCCCAAGTTCAAGGTGTCGGCCGATGGCAGCATGGGTGAGCGCAACGGCATTTACTGTGGTGGCTTGGAGCACAAGATGGGCATCCATGGCAATGCCACGTGCCAGATGGTGCTTGACGATGCCGTGGGTACCTTGGTGGGACAGCCCAACAAGGGCTTGGCGGCCATGTTCGTGATGATGAATGCCGCCCGTTTAGGTGTAGGCAACCAGTCTTTGGGATTGACCGAGGTGGCCTATCAAAATGCATTGGCCTATGCCAAAGACCGCGTGCAAATGCGCTCATTGACCGGCGTGAAGGCCCCAGGTAAACCGGCCGATCCGATCATCGTTCACCCCGATGTCCGCCGCATGTTGATGACCGCCAAAGCCTACGCCGAAGGAGGTCGCGCACTGGCTTGCTACGGCGCTTTGTTGCTGGACAAGGAACTCAACCATGCAGATGAGGCTGTGCGTGCCGAATCGGCCGAACTGTTGGCTTTGCTCACGCCCATTGTCAAGGCGTTCACCACCGACAACGCTTGGCAAGCCACCACCGAGTGCCAGCAAGTTTTTGGCGGGCACGGCTACATCAAAGAGTGGGGCATGGAGCAATTCGTGCGCGACGCCCGAATCAACATGATCTACGAAGGCACCAACACCATCCAGTCCTTGGATTTGCTGGGGCGTAAGGTGCTGGGTAACCAAGGTGCATCGCTCAAAAAATTCGGCAAATTGGTGGAGCAACTGGTCAAGGCGGAAATGGCCAATGAAGCCATGGGTGAGTTCATCAAGCCCCTGGCGGATCTGGGGCAAAAGCTGACCCAGATCACGGGCGAAGTGGGTATGAAAGCCATGAGCAATGCCGATGAGGTAGGGGCTGCTGCGGTGGATTATTTGCGTGTGGTGGGGCACTTGGTGCTGGGTTACTTCTGGGCTCGTTCGGCTCAAATCGCGCTGGCTAAACTGGCCCAGGCCGAAGAAGAGGCCCAGCGCCCGGACCCGTTCTATCAAGCTAAGCTGCAGACAGCGCGGTTTTACTTCACGCGCCTGATGCCTGAGACATCGAGCCTGATGCGCCGCATTCGTGCGGGCAGCGATGTGTTGATGGATACTGATGCGGCGCTGGCCTGAACCCCAACCTTCAATCAAGGAAGAACCTCATGATCAAAACAATTTTGACCTTCAGCTTGAGCTTGTTCACGCTGGCTGCCCAAGCCCAAATGAGCCCGGTGGGCTTGTGGCGCAGCATTGATGACGAGAGCAAGCAGCCCAAAGCCGAGATCCGCATCAGCCAGACGGCAGCAGGCACGCTGTCCGGCGTTGTTGAGCGTTCTTTGGTCACCACGCCAAGCACCGAGCCCAACTGCACCTTGTGCACCGACGATCGAAAAGATAAACCAAAAATCGGCATGGAAATCATCCGGGGCGGTCAACAAAGTGACGGCAAAGCGGTGTGGGAGGGTGGGAAAATCCTTGACCCTGAGAACGGTAAAAACTACAGCCTGCGCTTGACGCCTGTCGACGGAGGCAAAAAACTCGAAGTCCGAGGCTACATTGGGACCCCTTTGCTGGGGCGCACCCAGACTTGGATACGGGTGCAGTAAACCGCCTCGTCTCGCACAACACGATCTACCCAAAGGACCTGCATGTCTGACATCCTGACCCACATTGACGCAGGGGTGATGACCATCACCTTCAACCGTCTGGACAAGAAAAACTCCATCACATCCAGCATGTATGCAGCCATGGCCGATGCAGTGGCCTTGGCCGCTGCCGACGCCAGCGTGCGCGTGGTCTTGTTTCAAGGGCACGAAAGTATCTTCAGTGCGGGCAATGACATTGGCGATTTCCTGAATCAGCCGCCCAGCACTCAAGAGTCTCCCGTGTTCCGCTTTTTGCGTGGCATCGCCACTTTCGAGAAGCCACTGCTCGCTGCTGTGGCTGGCCCTGCTGTAGGCATTGGCACCACCATGTTGTTCCATTGCGACTTGGTTTATGCCGGTGATAACGCTGCGTTCTCCATGCCCTTTGTCAATCTGGGCTTGTGTCCCGAGGCGGCTTCCAGTTTGCTGGCTCCACGTATGTTTGGTTACCACCGCGCTGCCGAAGCCTTGCTCATGGGGGATCCCTTCTTTGCAGAGGCGGCGCAAGAAGTCGGTTTGGTCAATCGGGTAGTGCCTCCGACCGAAGTCAACGGTTATGCGCAGGCGCAAGCACGCAAGTTGGCGGGCAAACCATTGTCGTCACTGATCGAGACCAAGCGTTTGATGAAAGGTGGCTACCAACAGGAAGTGCTGCAAAAAATGGACGAAGAGGGCAAAAGCTTTGGCCGGATGCTGCGTGAACCTGCTGCCAAAGAGGCCTTCGGTGCCTTCATGGAAAAGCGCAAACCGGACTTTTCGAAGCTGTAAACTGGGTTTAACTGTTGGGTCGGGCCCTCGGGTCCGACGTTTTGATCCCGCTTTCACTGCTTTGCATGCCCCTCAGCACCCACACACCCGTCATCCTCGAGCCTGAATACATTGAAGGCTTTCGTCAGATTTACGAAGAAAAAATCGTCTTCAACAAAACGCTCGGCCTAAAGCTGGTGAAGGTCACCCCTGAGGGTGTTGAGGCTCGCATCGACATGCGCCCCGAGTTGGTGGGGCACTTCGCCTACAACCGCATCCATGGCGGCGTGATCAGCGCAGTGCTCGACGCCATCGGCAGCGCAGCCGTGATGGCCGCCCTGGCGGCGAAGCACATGGACGAAACCCCAGCCAAGCGCCTGGAGCGTTTTGCCAAGTTGGGCACCATCGATTTGCGCGTGGATTATTTGCGCCCCGGCATTGGTGAGCACTTCACCATCACCGCCAACGCCTTGCGCGTGGGCTCGCGGGTGGGGTCATCGCGCATGGAGTTTTGTGGCCCCGACGGTACGCTGATGTCGACCGGGGCTGCGGCTTACATCGTCTCCTGAAGCTCTTGGACCTGCTGCGCCTGCGTCAAGACTTCGTTCATCACTCTTCGGGCACCAACCTCGGTTTGCCTTGGTCGTCCACCGCCACATAGGTCAGGTTCGCTTCGGTCACCTTGATGTACTGACCTTGCAGTTGGAAGCGCTCGGCAAACACTTCAACCTTGACCGTGACGGACGTGCGACCCACACGGACGATCCGAGAAAAAAATGACAGGATGTCTCCCACTTTGACCGCTTGCTTGAAGATGAACTCGTTCACAGCCACCGTCACCATGCGGCCGCGCACGCGTCGTGCGGGCAGAACAGCCCCGGCCAAGTCGACCTGAGCCATGACCCAGCCGCCAAAAATATCACCGCTGGCATTGCAGTCGGCGGGCATGGGGATGACCTTGAGCACCAATTCCTGGTCTGTGGGCAAAGCCACGGTGTGGGTGCGGGTAGTTTCAGACATGGGCACAATCGGGTGAACTAAAAACTGGATTGTCCCTTATGCGCCAACATGGCGAAACCGCTGCCTCTGCTTCTTCGTCCACAACGCCCTCTGGGCTGACCGTCACCGCCCCTGTGGGGGGTGATTGGCAAACCCTGTCGCGCCTCCTGCCGTACCTTTGGCAATACAAATGGCGTGTGGTCATTGCGCTGGCCTTGATGGTGGGCGCCAAGCTGGCCAACGTCAGTGTGCCCCTGCTGCTCAAGGAACTGGTGGACGCCATGAGCCTCAAGCCGGGTGATCCGCAATCGGTGCTGGTGGTGCCGGTGGCGTTGTTGGTGGGTTATGGCGCTTTGCGCTTGCTGACCTCGGCTTTCACCGAGTTGCGTGAGTTGGTGTTTGCCAAGGCGACGCAAGGTGCTTCGCGCAGCATTGCGCTACAGACCTTTGAACATTTGCATGCCTTGAGTCTGCGCTTTCATTTGGCCCGGCAGACCGGCGGTATGACACGCGATATTGAGCGTGGCGTGCGCGGCATCGAATCGCTGATCTCGTATTCGCTGTACAGCATCATCCCTACACTGATCGAGGTGGGGCTGGTGCTGACGATTTTGGCCGTCAAGTTCGATGCTTGGTTCGCTGGGATCACACTGCTCGCGCTGACTTTGTACATTTTCTTCACTGTGCGCATCACCGAGTGGCGCACCCAGTTCCGTAAACAGGCCAACGAATTCGACTCTGCGGCGCACACGCGGGCGATTGATTCGCTGTTGAACTACGAGACGGTCAAATACTTTGGCAACGAATCGTTCGAGGCCGGGCGCTATGACGAAAGCCTAGAGCGCTTGCGTGTGGCTCGGCTCAAAGCGCAAACCACCTTGTCCGTGCTCAACACCGGGCAGCAACTCATCATTGCTGCCGCGCTGGTGGCCATGCTGTGGCGTGCCACCGAAGGTGTGGTGGCCGGACGCATGACGCTTGGAGATCTGGTCATGATCAATGCTTTCATGATCCAGCTGTACATTCCGCTCAACTTTTTGGGTGTGCTCTACCGCGAGATCAAGCAAAGCCTGACCGATTTGGACAAGATGTTTGTGCTGATGGACCGTGAGCGCGAAGTGGCCGATGCACCGGCTGCGACTGCGCTGGCTTTGCAGGGAGCGCCCGATGTGGTGTTTGACCACGTGTCCTTTGCCTACGAAAGCGACCGGCCGATCCTGCAAGACATCAGTTTCACGATTCCTGCGGGTAAAACCGTGGCGGTGGTCGGCCCTTCCGGCTCCGGAAAATCCACTCTGGCGAGACTGATGTTCCGGTTCTACGATGTGCAGCAGGGCAACATCTGCATTGCAGGGCAGGACATCCGGCAGGTCACGCAATCGAGCGTGCGCCGCGCTTTAGGCATCGTGCCGCAAGACACGGTTCTGTTCAACGACACGGTCGCCTACAACATCGCTTATGGCCAGCCCGGTGCCAGCCAGAGCCAGATCGAGGAGGCGGCACGCGCCGCACGCATCCACGACTTCATCGCTTCCACCCCCAAGGCTTACCAAACGTCGGTGGGTGAGCGCGGACTGAAGCTCTCGGGCGGTGAAAAGCAGCGTGTGGCCATTGCCCGCACCTTGCTTAAAAATCCGCCCATTTTGGTGTTCGATGAAGCCACTTCGGCGCTCGACTCTGCCAATGAGCGAGCCATCCAAGCTGAGCTCGCCAGCGTAGCCCAGAACAAAACCACTTTGGTGATTGCACACCGTTTGTCCACGGTGGTCGATGCGCACGAAATTTTGGTGATGGAGTCTGGGCGCATCATTGAGCGCGGCAACCATGC
>JAGNVG010000112.1 GCA_017986605.1 Limnohabitans sp. | reverse complement strand
GTCCACAGCGCGAGCGGCCTGACGACCTTCGCGGATCGCCCAAACCACGAGCGACTGACCCCGGCGCATGTCGCCAGCGGCAAACACTTTGTTCACGTTGGTGGCATAGCCGCCTGTGAAGTCGGTGCTGGCCTTGGCGTTGCCACGGGCGTCTTTGTCGATGCCAAAGGCGTCGAGTACGGTGGCGACTGGGTTGGTGAAACCCATGGCCAGCAACACCATGTCGGCTTTGTATTCTTTCTCGGAGCCAGGTACTTCCACCATCTTGCCGTCCTTGAACTCGACCTGCACAGTCTTGAGCCCAGTGACTTTGCCTTTTTCTCCAACAAACTCTTTGGTGGAGATCGCGAATTCGCGCTTGAGCAGGCCTTTTTCGGCGCTTTCGTCGTGGCTGGAGCTGGTGCGCAGCTTCATGGGCCAGTAGGGCCAGATCATCGCCTTGTTTTCTTTTTCGGGCGGCTCGGGCATCACCTCGAACTGGGTCACGCTCACAGCGCCGTGGCGTGTGCTGGTGCCCACGCAGTCGCTGCCGGTGTCGCCGCCACCGATCACGATGACGTTCTTGCCGTCAGCGCGCAATTGGCCTTTGAGCTTGTCACCCGCATTGACCTTGTTTTGCTGGGGCAGGAACTCCATCGCGAAGTGGATGCCGTCCAGCTCGCGGCCGGGCACGGGCAGGTCACGCGACTGCTCGGAGCCGCCGGTCAGCAGCACCGCATCAAAGTCTTTCTTGAGCTGTTCGGCGCTGATGGTTTCCTTGGCCCAGTTGGTGACCTTGGAATCCTTGGGCCACTCACCCACCAGCACGCTGGTGCGGATCTTCACACCTTCGGCTTCGAGCTGCTTGACGCGGCGGTCGATGTGCGACTTTTCCATCTTGAAGTCGGGGATGCCGTAGCGCAGCAAGCCACCCACGCGGTCGTTCTTTTCGAACAGGGTCACGTCGTGTCCAACGCGGGCCAGCTGCTGGGCAGCAGCCAAGCCTGCGGGGCCTGCGCCGATCACCGCGACTTTTTTGCCGGTCTTGACCTTGGCAGGACGGGGCGTGACCCAGCCTTCGGCCCAGGCGCGGTCGATGATGGCGTGCTCGATCGACTTGATGCCCACCGCATCGTCGTTGAAGTTGACCACGCAAGCGGCTTCGCAAGGCGCAGGGCAGATGCGGCCGGTGAACTCGGGGAAGTTGTTGGTGCTGTGCAGCACCTCGATGGCGTTTTGCCAGTCACCCTTGTAGACCAGGTCGTTGAAGTCCGGAATGATGTTGTTGACCGGGCAGCCGTTGTTGCAAAACGGTGTGCCGCAGTCCATGCAACGCGCCGCTTGTGTTTTCGACTGCTCGGGTGTCAAACCGATCACGAATTCGCCGTAGTTTTTCAGGCGCTCGGCAACGGGCTTATAGCCCTCTTCGATGCGCTCAAATTCCATGAAGCCAGTGATTTTTCCCATGATGTTTCCTTCGATTCTTGTACCGTGGGTTCAAGCAGCCACAGGCTGGGCAGCCTTGGCTGCCTTCTTGGCATTGATTTCACCCAGTGCGCGCTTGTATTCGTTGGGGAACACTTTCACGAACTTGGCACGGGCGGTGGCCCAGTTGTCCAGCAACTCGCGGGCACGCTGGCTACCGGTCCACTTGTGGTGGTCTTCCAGCAGCTTTTTCAGCTGGGCTTCGTCGGCTTGGTCACGGTGCCACACATTGCGGTCCACTTGCGCCTCTTGCTCGGCCACCGTCAGCACTTTTTCCATGCTGACCATGGCGGTATTGCAGCGCGAGGCGAACTGGCCGTCTTCGTCGTACACATAGGCGATACCGCCGCTCATGCCTGCACCGAAGTTGCGGCCGGTCTGGCCCAACACGGCCACGGTGCCGCCGGTCATGTATTCACAACCGTGGTCGCCTGTGCCTTCGACCACTGCAGTGGCACCCGACAGACGCACCGCAAAACGCTCGCCGGCCACGCCAGCGAAGAAGGCTTCACCGGTGGTCGCGCCGTACATGACGGTGTTGCCCACGATGATGTTTTGTGCCGCTGCGCCACGGAACTCCAGGCTGGGGCGCACCACCACGCGACCGCCCGACAAACCTTTGCCGGTGTAGTCGTTGGCTTCGCCGATCAGGTACAGCGTGATGCCCTTGGCCAGGAACGCACCAAACGACTGACCGCCTGTGCCTTCGAGCTGGATGCGCAGGGTGTCGTCAGGCAAACCTTCGGGGTGCACCTTGGTCACGGCACCAGACAACATGGCACCGACCGAGCGGTTCACGTTGCGGGCAACTTCCATGAACTGGACTTTTTCGCCCTTGTCGATGGCGGCACGGCTCTTGGCGATCAGCACGTTGTCCAAGGCTTTTTCCAGGCCGTGGTCTTGGGTGTCCACATGGCGCACGGCCACAGTAGAGGCCACTTGCGGCACAGCCAACAGGCGACCGAAGTCCAAGCCCTTGGCTTTCCAGTGTTCCACACCGCTCTTCATGTCGAGCAGGTCGGCGCGGCCCACCAGGTCGTCGAACTTGGCAATGCCCAGCTGGGCCATGATTTGACGCACCTCTTCGGCGATGAAGAAGAAGTAGTTCACGACGTGCTCTGGCTTGCCGGTGAACTTGGCGCGCAAGACCGGGTCTTGGGTGGCCACGCCCACGGGGCAGGTGTTCAGGTGGCACTTGCGCATCATGATGCAGCCCTCAACCACCAGCGGTGCGGTGGCAAAGCCGAACTCGTCCGCACCGAGCAATGCGCCAATCGCCACGTCACGGCCGGTCTTCATCTGACCGTCGGCCTGCACACGGATGCGGCCACGCAAGCCGTTGAGCACCAAGGTTTGCTGGGTTTCGGCCAGACCGATTTCCCAAGGCGAACCTGCATGCTTGACCGACGACCAAGGCGAAGCGCCCGTGCCGCCGTCGTGGCCTGCGATCACGACGTGATCGGCCTTGCACTTGGCAACGCCTGCGGCAATCGTGCCGACGCCGATTTCAGACACGAGCTTGACGCTGATGTCGCTGTGCGGCGCCACGTTCTTCAGGTCGTGGATCAGCTGGGCCAAGTCCTCAATCGAGTAGATGTCGTGGTGCGGAGGTGGCGAGATCAGGCCCACACCTGGCACCGAGTGGCGCAGCTTGCCGATGTAGTCGGACACTTTGCCGCCGGGCAACTGACCGCCTTCACCGGGCTTGGCACCCTGGGCCATCTTGATCTGGATCTGGTCGGCGCTGGACAGGTATTCAGCGGTGACACCGAAGCGGCCCGACGCGACTTGTTTGATGCGCGAACGCAGCGAGTCACCGGCTTGCAAAGGCAAGTCGACCTCGACGTTTTCGGCACCGATCACGCTCTTGAGGGAATCACCGACTTTGATCGGGATGCCTTTGAGTTCGTTGCGGTAACGCGCCGAGTCTTCGCCGCCTTCACCGGTGTTGCTCTTGCCGCCGATGCGGTTCATGGCCACGGCCAGGGTGGCGTGCGCTTCGGTGGAAATTGAGCCGAGCGACATCGCGCCGGTGGCGAAACGCTTGACGATGTCGGCCGCAGACTCGACCTGCTCCAGCGGGATGGCTTTGGCGGGGTCGATCTTGAACTCGAACAGACCACGCAGCGTCATGTGGCGCTTGCTTTGGTCGTTGATGATCTGCGCGTATTCCTTGTAGGTGCTGAAGTTGTTGGCACGGGTGGAGTGCTGCAACTTGGCAATCGCGTCGGGTGTCCACATGTGCTCTTCACCACGGGCGCGCCAAGCGTATTCACCACCGGCATCCAGCATGGTGGCCAGGATCGGGTCGTCGCCAAAGGCGGCGGTGTGCATGCGGAAAGCTTCTTCAGCGATCTCGAACACGCCGATACCACCCACACGGCTGGAGGTGCCGGTGAAGTACTTGTTGATGGTTTCGGTGTTGATGCCGATGGCTTCAAACAACTGCGCACCGCAATACGACATGTAGGTCGACACGCCCATCTTGGACATGATCTTGGACAGGCCCTTGCCGATCGCCTTGACGTAGTTGTAGATGGCTTTCTCGGCCGACAGGTCGCCGGGCAGCTCTTTGTGCAAAGCCGCCAGGGTTTCCATGGCCAAGTAGGGGTGCACGGCTTCTGCGCCGTAACCGGCGAGCACAGCAAAGTGATGCACTTCGCGGGCGGTGCCAGTCTCAACCACCAAGCCAGCGGTGGTGCGCAGGCCTTCGGTCACCAGATGTTGGTGGATGGCCGACAGCGCCAGCAGCGCGGGCACAGCCACTTGGGTGGCGTTCACGCCACGGTCGCTGATGATCAGGATGTTGTGACCGCCCTTGATGGCGTCCACAGCTTCAGCGCACAGCGAGGCCAGCTTGGCTTCCACGCCTTCGCGGCCCCACAGCGCGGGGTAGGTGATGTCCAGTGTGGCGCTCTTGAACTTGCCCTTGGTGGCTTGCTCGATGTTGCGCAGCTTGGCCATGTCGGCGAAGTCCAGGATCGGCTGGCTCACTTCGAGGCGCATCGGCGGGTTGACCTGGTTGATGTCCAGCAAGTTCGGCTTAGGGCCGATGAAGGACACCAGCGACATCACGATCGCTTCGCGGATCGGGTCGATCGGCGGGTTGGTCACTTGCGCGAACAACTGCTTGAAGTAGTTGTACAGCGGCTTGTTTTTGTCGGACAGCACGGCCAGCGGGCTGTCGTTGCCCATAGAGCCAATGGCTTCTTCACCGGCAGAGGCCATGGGGGCCAGCAAGAACTTGATGTCTTCTTGTGTGGTGCCAAAGGCTTGCTGCAAATCGAGCAAAGGCACATCAGAAGCAGGGGCCACAGTGGCTTCGGCCACGTCGTCGAGCTTGATGCGCAGGTTTTCGATCCACTGCTTGTAAGGCTTGGCACTGGCCAGACCGGCCTTCAACTCTTCGTCGTTGATCATGCGGCCTTGTTCCAGATCGATCAGGAACATCTTGCCGGGCTGCAGACGCCACTTGCGCACGATCTTGCTCTCAGGAATCGGCAGCACGCCGGTTTCCGAACCCATGATGACCATGTCGTCGTCGGTGATGATGTAGCGCGAAGGACGCAGGCCGTTGCGATCCAGTGTGGCGCCAATCTGGCGGCCGTCAGTGAACACGATGGAGGCGGGGCCGTCCCATGGCTCCAGCATGGCAGCGTGGTACTCGTAAAAGGCCTTGCGGCGCTCGTCCATGGTGGTGTGCTGCTCCCAAGGCTCTGGGATCATCATCATCACGGCCTGGCTGATGGGGTAGCCCGCCATCGTCAGCAGTTCCAAGCAGTTGTCAAAAGTGGCGGTGTCGGACTGACCGGCAAAGCTGATGGGGTAGAGCTTTTGCAGGTCGTTAGCGAGCACGGGCGAAGACATCACGCCTTCGCGGGCCTTCATCCAGTTGTAGTTGCCCTTGACGGTGTTGATCTCGCCGTTGTGCGCCACATAGCGGTAAGGGTGAGCCAATGGCCACTCGGGGAAGGTGTTGGTCGAGAAACGCTGGTGCACCAGACCCAAAGCCGAGACGCAGCGCTCGTCTTGCAGATCCAGGTAATAAGTGCCCACTTGGTCGGCCAGCAGCAAGCCCTTGTACACCGCGGTGCGGCTGGACATGCTGGGGATGTAGTACTCGTTGCTGTGCGTCAGGTTCAGGGCCTGGATGGCGGCGCTGGCGGTCTTGCGGATCACGTACAACTTGCGCTCCAGGGCGTCTTGCACAATCACATCGGCACCGCGGCCGATGAAGATCTGGCGCATGATTGGCTCTTTTTCGCGCACGGTGGGCGACATGGGCATGTCACGATTCACGGGCACATCGCGCCAGCCCAACACCACTTGGCCTTCGGCCTTGACGGCGCGTTCGAGTTCTTGCTCGCAAGCCATGCGCGAGGCATGCTCTTTGGGCAAGAAGACCATGCCCACACCGTATTCGCCAAACGGCGGCAAGGCCACACCTTGTTTGGCCATCTCGTCGCGGTACAGCGCATCGGGCAACTGGATCAAGATACCGGCACCGTCGCCCATGAGCGCGTCCGCACCCACAGCACCCCGGTGGTCCAGGTTTTCAAGAATCTTGAGCGCCTGCGTCACGATCGCGTGGGTCTTGTGCCCTTTGATGTGGGCCACGAAGCCCACACCGCAAGCATCGTGCTCATTGGCCGGGTCATACAGACCGGTCGATTGGAAATGTTCTTTTTCGGATGCCGTGGTCATGGCGCACTCCTAAGGGTTTTTACGCAGATCGAAGAGTGTAGTGCACTGCAGCATCCATGCCAAACTTTTTAATTGGGGTCAGATCCCAATTAATTTTGTTTTTGGCTTGTCTTTGATTTAATTGGGGACAGATTCAAACAGCGGTCTTTTTACTAGGTCGCCCCGCCTTAACTGGGAGCAAACGACGCTGGGTAACTTGCTGCAAACCACCTACAAAATCGTTTGAGCCGAGCGCCCAGCCGGACAAGGCACTTTGAGTCAGCTGGTCCTTCTCACGTTGTGCCAAACCTGTCTGTACCAGTTCGGCATACGCGGCCTCACGGGCAAAAGGGGTGTTACCCAAGCCCCAAAACAGGGCATGCGGCGTCACCCATTTGTCGCTCACCTGCCCAATACAGTGCCTGTGGCTCGACCATTTGAAATCGGTCGCTTGCGCCACCATGCCCGCCCGCACCGGGTTCAGGTCGATGTAGACCATGCACGCCAAAAGATAGCGCTCACTCTCAATGAGGTTACTGCGGTAGCGACCTTCCCATAGCGTGCCTGTACGTTGGTGTCGCAAATTGAAGTAGCGCACATAGGCCCGTCCCACGGCTTGCATCATCTGAGGCAGGCCTTCGTCGGTTTCTGGGGTGAGCAGCAAATGAAAGTGGTTATCCATGATGACGTAGGCATGAATGGCCACTTTGAAAGTTTGTCCATGCTCTTGCCACAGTGCCAGCAAGCGTTCCCGGTCTGCATCGTCGCGCACGATGGCCTGGCGGTCATTGCCGCGCTGGATGACGTGGTGCGGGTAAGTAGCAACAGTGAGGCGGGGTTGGCGGGCCATGGAAACTCCCTGAATAAGAACGGCAGTTTAATTGGGATCTGACCCCAATTAATTCAATTAATTGAAATTGGTAGCTCCATGGAAATGGAAATGGAAATCTTTTGATGCAAAAATAA
>JAGNVG010000014.1 GCA_017986605.1 Limnohabitans sp. | reverse complement strand
CAGAGACGATTTCCGACAGTTCTTTGGTGATGGCTGCTTGACGGGTCTTGTTGTAAACGAGCTTGAGCTCGCCAATCACATTGCCAGCGTTGTCCGTGGCGGCCTTCATGGCCACCATGCGCGCAGCGTGCTCTGAGGCCATGTTTTCGGCCACGGCTTGGTAAGCCAGGGCTTCTGCATAACGGATCAACAAATCGTCAATGACCGACTGGGCATCGGGCTCATAGATGTAGTCCCATCCATGGGCCACGGCACCTGCTGCCTTGGTGTCTGCTTCCATCTTGGACGAAGACAAGGGCAACAGCTGGTCGATGGTGGGCACTTGAGCCATGGTGCTGACAAACTTGTTGTAGCACAGGTACACAGCGCTCACTTCACCCGCAGCGTAAGCATCGAGCAGCACCTTGACGGGGCCAATCAACTTTTCCAGATGGGGCTTGTCGCCCAAATGCGTCACGTTGGCCACCACTTTGGCATTGACGCGGTTCAGAAAACCCAAACCTTTGCCACCAATGGCCACGGCCAGAGGCGTCTTGCCTTCGGCCTGCGTTTCACGCAATTTACCGGTCACAGCGCGCAGCAGGTTGGTGTTCAAGCCACCGCACAAACCTTTGTCTGTAGTCACCACGATGAAGCCCACCGACTTGCCGTCGTTTTGCTTCATGAAGGCGTGCACGTACTCAGGGTTGGCCTGACCGAGATGAGTCGCAATCGTGCGAATCTTCTCGCTATAAGGCCGGGCCGTGCGCATACGCTCCTGCGCCTTGCGCATCTTGGAGACGGAAATCATCTCCATGGCCTTGGTGATCTTCTTGGTGTTTTCCACCGATTTGATCTTGGTGCGTAGTTCCTTGCCCGATGCCATCAGCGGCTCCTTTTGATCAGGTAGAAATTAAGCAAAGCTTTTCTTGAAAGCGGCCACAGCAGCGGTCAATTCAGCCTCAGCTTCTTTGTCCAGCGCTTGTGAGCTTTCCATCTTGGCCAACAGGGCTGCGCTCTTGTCTTTGAGGTAAGCGTGCAGACCGTGTTCGAAAGCCAGGACTTTCTTGACGTCGATGTCGTCCATGAAGCCTTTGTTCACAGCAAAAAGGCTTGCACCCATCAAGCTGATCGACAGAGGGCTGTACTGGGCTTGCTTGAGCAATTCAGTCACGCGAGCACCGCGGTCCAGCTGCTTGCGTGTGGACTCGTCCAGATCAGAAGCGAACTGCGCGAACGCAGCCAATTCACGGTACTGGGCCAAGTCGGTACGGATACCGCCGGACTGGCCTTTGATGATCTTGGTCTGAGCCGAGCTACCCACGCGCGACACCGAGATACCGGCGTTGATCGCAGGACGAATACCAGCGTTGAACAACGAGGTTTCCAAGAAGATCTGACCGTCAGTGATCGAAATCACGTTGGTGGGCACGAAAGCAGACACGTCACCGGCTTGGGTTTCAATGATTGGCAATGCCGTCAAGGAACCTGTTTTGCCTTTGACGGCGCCTTTGGTGAAGGCTTCGACGTAGTCGGCATTCACGCGGGCAGCGCGCTCGAGCAAACGGCTGTGGAGATAGAACACGTCGCCAGGGTAGGCTTCACGGCCTGGTGGGCGGCGCAACAGCAAAGACACTTGACGGTAAGCCACAGCTTGCTTGGACAAATCGTCATACACGATCAAAGCGTCTTCGCCGCGGTCACGGAAGTATTCACCCATCGTGCAGCCAGAGTAGGCAGACACGTACTGCATCGCAGCGGATTCGGAGGCGGAAGCGGCCACGACGATGGTGTATTCCATCGCGCCAGCTTGTTCCAAAGCACGCACCACGTTCTTGATCGACGAGGCTTTTTGGCCAATCGCGACGTAAACGCAGGTCATGTTCTGACCTTTTTGGTTGATGATGGCGTCGATCGCGACGGCTGTTTTGCCGGTCTGACGGTCGCCAATGATCAATTCGCGCTGACCACGGCCCACGGGCACCATGGAGTCGATGGACTTCAGGCCTGTTTGCATGGGCTGGTCAACCGATTTACGCGCGATCACGCCAGGGGCGACTTTTTCGATCACGTCGGTCATTTTGGCGTTGATCGGGCCTTTGCCATCAATAGGCTGACCCAAAGCGTTCACCACACGGCCAATCAGTTCAGGACCCACGGGCACTTCCAGAATGCGGCCTGTGCACTTGACAGTGTCGCCTTCGGAGATGTGCTCGTACTCACCCAAGATCACGGCACCGACCGAGTCACGCTCGAGGTTCAGGGCCAGACCAAAAGTGGCGGTGCCATCGGCTGTGGATGGGAACTCGAGCATTTCGCCCTGCATCACATCAGACAAACCGTGGACGCGAACGATACCGTCGGTCACAGACACCACTGTGCCTTGGTTGCGGATATCGGCGCTGGCGGACAGCCCTTCGATGCGGCTCTTGATCAGTTCAGAAATTTCTGCGGGATTGAGTTGCATGACTCTTTCCTTCTTTCTTTAAATATGTCCGGTCTCACCCGCTTAAGCGGTGAGGGCCGATTTCATTTGTTCCAGTCGGGCCTTGACAGAGGTGTCGAGCACCTCGTCGCCCACCACCACACGAATACCACCGATCAGGGCGGAATCCAACTCGACGCTCACATTGAGCTTGCGCGCAAAACGTTTTTCGAGTGTGGACGACAAGTCGGCCAAAGCCGAAGCGTCGATGGGGAATGCGCTGTAGACCACCGCATCAGCGGTGCCACCTTGCGCATTCATGAGGGCCCGGTACTGCTGTGCAACAACAGGCAGCGCACTGAGACGGCGGTTTTCGATCACCAGGCGCAGGAAGTTCTTGCCAGCCTCGGGCAGTGCGGTGCGCACCACGCCAGAGATCAGCTCGAATGCCTGCTCGTCGGACACTTTGGGGCTGTCGACAAACTGTTGCAATTGCGCGTTGCCGGCAATTGCAGCCAGTTCGTCCAGCCAAGCGGCCGTGCCAGCAAGATCGGATGCCTGCGCTTTAAAAAGCGCTTCGGCATAAGGGCGGGCGATGGTAGCAAGTTCTGCCATGGTCTTCTCTGGCTGGAGCTTCTTACAGCTCGGTCTTGAGGCGGCTCAGCAGATCAGCATGGACACCGACATTGACTTCCTTGCGGAGAATCTGCTCGGCGCCTTTGACGGCCAAGGCGGCGACCTGCTCACGCAGAGCCTCACGCGCTTTGACAGCCTGCTGCTCAGCTTCAGCTTTTGCAGCAGCGATGATCTTGTTGCCTTCTTCGGTGGCACGTGCTTTTGCTTCGTCAACGATGCCATTTGCACGGCGCTCGGCGTCAGCCAAGCGCGAAGCCGTCTCGTTGCGCGACTGGGCCAACTCGGACTCGACACGCGCATTGGCGTTAGAGAGTTCAGCTTTGGCTTTGTCGGCGGCAGCGAGGCCGTCAGCGATTTTCTGTGCCCGTTCGTCGAGCGCTTTTGTGATCGGGGGCCACACGAATTTCATCGTGAACCACACCAGAATCGCAAAAACGATCATCTGAATGAACAGAGTAGCGTTAATGTTCACGGTTCAGTCCTTCTTCTGTTGGAAGAGGTACGTGGATTACTTCAGAACGAAGGGGTTGGCGAAGGCGAACAGCAAAGCGATAGCCACACCGATCAGGAACGCAGCGTCGATCAGACCAGCCAAGATGAACATCTTGGTTTGGAGTTCGTTCATCAATTCAGGTTGACGAGCAGAAGACTCGAGGAATTTGCCGCCCATCAAAGCGATACCGATGGAGGCGCCAATAGCACCCAGACCAACGATCAAACCACATGCCAATGCCACCAGGCCGAGAATGTTTTCCATGAGAAGCTCCTAAAAGTTAGTGGAAAAAAGAAACAGGAAACGAGAGAAAAAGTGTCATCAATGTGCGTCGTGCGCTTGACCTGTGTAGATCAGCGTCAACATCATAAAGATGAAGGCTTGCAAGGTGATGACCAGGATGTGGAACAGAGTCCACACGGTACCGGCAAGGATATGACCAATGGCCAGACCCACGCCAGTTGCCGACAATGCCCAGCCGCCACCCATGAGGGCAATCAACATGAACACCAACTCACCCGCAAACATGTTGCCAAACAGTCGCATGCCATGCGAAACCGTCTTGGCCAAATATTCAATCATCTGCATCAAGAAGTTAATCGGATACAGAGCCCAATGGTCACCAAACGGTGCAGCAATCAACTCGTGCGCCCAGCCGCCCAGTCCTTTGATCTTGATGTTGTAGACCAAGCAGATGAACAGCACAGAGCAAGACAAGCCCAAAGTGGAAGACAAGTCAGCTGTAGGCACGACGCGCAAATAGTCTTTGAAGCCCAAAGCCGGACCGGCAGCATGCCAGGCGCCAGGAATCAGGTCCACGGGCAGCATGTCCATGGCGTTCATCAGGAAAATCCAGACGAACACAGTCAGCGCCAAAGGAGAAATGAGTTTGCGACTCTTGGCGTTGTGGATCACACCTTTGGCCTGGTTTTCAACCATTTCAGACAGCAGCTCCACCGCAGCTTGAAAGCGGCCTGGCACACCAGAGGTGGCCTTGCGAGCCGCAGCCCACATGACAAGGCAACCAATCACACCCAGTACGAGCGAAAAAACAACCGAGTCCAAGTTGAACAGACTGAAGTCAACGATGCTCGTTTGCTTGACGCCTTCAAATGAAAAATTCATTTGAAGGTGTTGCAAGTGGTGCTGGATGTACTCTCCAGCCGTTGGGGCATGCGCGCCAGCGTTTTCAGCAGACATAAATCACCAATCAGTTCATAAAAATTTCGGCTTCGACTTCGCCTGCATCCAGCCTAGCGCCATGGCCAGCCAGTACACCTTCATCGTCACCACAAAGCCGGCCACCAAGGCAAACCAGCTCAGATCTGAAATCACTTTAGGCGCCACCAGAAGCAACGCCACGGTCAAGATGATCTTGACCAACTCCCAAACAAACAACCCCACCAAAGCAGAGCCTGCCTGAGTTCGTCGCATTTGTCGGCTCAAGGCCCTGACAAACACAACGGCGGGTATCACCACCGCCACAGAACCCCATGCCGACGATGCCGCCAATCGAGACTGCCCACTGACCAAACCCGTCAGCACAGCCACACAAGCCCCCACAAGTACCTGCAAAGCCAGCACACGCCAAGGCGAAACCACTGGATTTTGTTGGCGCCAAGCTTGCGCTTGTTCGGCCGTCAGGGGCTTGAATTCGGACTCAAGACCTTCACCTACAGCATCAGTTGTGTTGGCCGGGATACCCGTTTCCGGGGATGAGGAGATTTTGACCATCTCAAATTACACCGAAGTTACGCACAACGCAGCAAATCCTGCAAAGCCTTCGATTATACGTAGAAACCCGTGCGTGACCAGCCTTTGATGCATGAGAAAACCCACAAACCCCATGTGACTGTCCTCAACAGCGACAATTGCAAGGTCGGCATCCTTCTTGGGTGCCCCTTTCCAACACCGTCTTGATCGGCCTTGTCTATGTACGAATGGTTTAAATTTTTTCACTTGGGCGCAGGCGTCGTCTGGCTCGGGGGCATGGCCTTGATCATTTTGGCTTTGCGCCCAGTGGTCATTGCACAAATGGCGCCTCCTGAACGCTTGGCCTTGTTATCTTCTGTGCTGTCCCGCTTTTTTGTGATGGTCTGGATTTCAATCGCCCTGATTCTCATTTCAGGCTTTTGGATGCTCTCGGTCACGGACATGAAGCTTGCCCCCAAAGGCTGGCACGCGATGTCCGGACTGGGCCTGTTGATGTGCCTGATCTTTGCTCACATCTGGTTTGCCCCGTTTCGGCGCCTGAAGGCTGCCGTGTTGTCCGCCGACTGGCCTGCTGCCAGCCAAGCTCTAGGGCAAATTCACCCATGGGTGGTGGTCAATTTCGCCTTGGGCTGGTTAGCTGTTATGGCCGTTGTGACCTGGCGTTAAGCTTGCGATCCAACTGGAATAATTCATGAGCGCTTCTACAACCCCACCTGCAGGCATCGACCCTCGCAAAGACACTTTGATCGAATATCCGTCGATCTTCCCCATCAAAGTCATGGGTGCCATGGTCGATGGTTTTGCCGAGGCCTTGTGCCAAGTCGCCCTGCGATTTGACCCTGGCTTCGATGCCTCCACCATGGAACTTCGCCCCAGCAAGGGCGGCAATTATTTGGGTGTGACACTCAACATCACAGCCACCAGCCGAGAACAACTGGACGAGCTGTACCGTGCCCTGACCTCGCACCCCATGGTCAAGATCGTTCTTTGAGCATGGATATCCGGTTGCTCGGGCAGGTGGATTACCTGCCCACCTATGAGGCCATGCAGGCCTTTACCGCCAAACGCACCCAGAACACCCAAGATGAACTCTGGGTTTGCGAACACCCTCCGGTGTTCACGCAGGGCCTGGCTGGTCAGGCTTCGCACCTCTTAATGCCCGGTGACATTCCTGTGATCCCAACCAACCGGGGTGGACAAGTCACCTTTCACGGGCCTGGACAGGTGATGGCTTACCCCCTGGTTGACCTTCAACGCGCCGGTTACTTCGTCAAGGAGTACGTCTACAAGCTGGAAGAATCGGTGATCCGTACTCTGGCCCATTTTGGTGTCACTGGCCACCGCGTGGCCGGCGCCCCAGGAATTTACGTGCGCCTAGATGATCCGTTCAGCCATGCTGCCTTGCTGGGTCCAGCGCCAGCAGATGACCCATTCAAAGGCTTGGGCAAGATCAGCGCTTTGGGCATCAAGGTCAGCAGGCATTGCACTTACCACGGTGCTGCGCTCAACGTGGCGATGGACCTG
The DNA here is from genome assembly GCA_017986605.1 of Limnohabitans sp. Taxonomy (GTDB): domain Bacteria; phylum Pseudomonadota; class Gammaproteobacteria; order Burkholderiales; family Burkholderiaceae_C; genus Limnohabitans_A. The sequence continues at coordinate 20,789 of JAGNVG010000014.1, read as the reverse complement.
GAACCCTTTGACCGCATCAACCCCTGTGGCTATGCTGGCCTGAAAACCGTGGACCTTTCTACAATCGGTGTAGACACCACTTGGGATGAAGCCGCCCACGTGCTGGCCCACCAATTGGCGGCCCGTTTATGAACCATTGCCTGCGCATTCAATGCTGCTGCAGCGCCTGAAAGAACAAGATGAGCAACACCCCCAACGATCGCAACGTCGTGCGCGAAGCCCAAAGCGTTGAAAACTACGACCCCATGGCCAAGCAAAAAGCCGCGGCCAAGCTCTCGCGCATTCCGGTCAAAGTCGAAGCGGGTGAGGTGCTCAAAAAGCCCGAATGGATCCGCGTCAAAGCCGGCTCGCCCACCACGCGCTTTTACGAAATCAAAGACGTGCTGCGTGCCAACAAACTGGTGACCGTGTGCGAAGAAGCCAGTTGCCCCAACATCGGCGAGTGCTTTGGCAAGGGCACCGCCACCTTCATGATCATGGGCGACAAATGCACCCGTCGCTGCCCATTTTGCGACGTCGGTCATGGCCGACCTGATCCCCTGGATGTGAACGAACCCGACAACCTGGCCAAGACCATTGCACAACTCAAGTTGCAGTATGTGGTCATTACCAGCGTGGACCGCGACGACCTGCGTGACGGGGGTGCGGGCCACTTTGTCGAATGCATCCGCAAAACCCGTGAACTCTCACCCGCCACACAGATCGAAGTGCTGGTGCCCGATTTCCGGGGACGCGATGACCGCGCCCTCGAAATCCTGAAGGCTGCGCCACCCGATGTGATGAACCACAATATGGAAACTGTGCCGCGCTTGTACAAGGAAGCACGCCCTGGCTCGGACTACCAGTTTTCACTGAGCCTGTTGAAAAAATTCAAGGCGTTGTTCCCGAACGTACCCACCAAAAGCGGACTGATGGTCGGCCTGGGCGAAACCGACGAAGAGATTCTGGAAGTCATGCGCGACATGCGCGCACACCACATCGAAATGCTGACCATTGGCCAGTACCTGGCACCGAGCAACAGCCACCTGCCCGTGCGCCGATATGTGCACCCCGACACGTTCAAAATGTTCGAAGCCAAGGCCTACGAAATGGGCTTTTCGCACGCGGCCGTGGGCGCCATGGTGCGCAGCAGTTACCACGCAGACCAACAAGCCCACTCGGCGCAAATGAGCTTGGCCGACAAGGCCTAACACGCACACCCTTGATCTCACCCACCTGACCCTCCAACAATATGACCGACGCCAGCGCTTACACCCCGCCCTCCGTCTGGACCTGGAACAAGGCCAGCGGCGGGCGCTTTGCCAACATCAACCGCCCCATCTCGGGTGCGACGCACGAACAAGACCTGCCACACGGCAAGCACCCGCTTCAGCTGTACTCACTGGGCACGCCCAACGGCGTGAAGGTGACCGTGATGCTCGAAGAGTTGCTGTCTTTGGGGCACACAGGTGCCGAGTACGATGCTTGGCTGATCCGCATCCAAGAAGGTCAACAGTTCAGCAGCGGCTTTGTGAGCGTGAACCCCAACTCCAAAATTCCTGCGCTGTTGGACTGCAGCGGCGAGCAGCACGTTCGGGTTTTCGAGTCAGGGGCCATCTTGCTGTACTTGGCCGAGAAGTTTGGCGCCTTGGTGCCCACCGATCCGGCAAAACGGGCCGAATGCATGTCATGGCTGTTCTGGCAAATGGGCAGCGCGCCTTATTTGGGCGGTGGTTTTGGCCATTTTTACGCCTATGCGCCCACCAAGATCGAATACGCCATCGACCGCTTTGCCATGGAGGTCAAACGCGAGATGGATGTGCTCGACAAGCGTTTGGCCCAGAGTCGCTTCATTGCGGGCGACAATTACACGATCGCCGACATCGCCATTTGGCCTTGGTACGGCGCACTGGCCAAAGGCCTGATGTACGAAGCGGGCGAATTTTTGCAGGTACAGGAATACACCCATGTCCAGCGCTGGGCCGAAGAACTGGCGCAACGCCCTGCGGTGAAACGCGGGCGCATGGTCAACCGCGTGATGGGTGCGCCCGAATCGCAATTGCATGAACGCCACGATGCCAGCGACTTTGAAACCAGCACGCAGGACAAAATCGCCCGAGCCTGAGCCCGCCGGGCCTCGCAGCCCGACCTCTTATCCGGTCATTTTTTCGCGCCAAAGGCCCTGTAGGGCCGCCCACCAGTCTTGAGCAAATCGCGCACTGTCAAACAACGGCGATTGCGCCGCCTGCGAACGCAGTGTGCCGCGCAGACTCTGCAGCTTCTTGCAAACGCCTGTCTCGCGCCGCCCCCAGGCCACGGCTTGCTGAACATACTCAGCTTCGCTGTGCGTCACCCAATCCGCCAAACCCGCGTTCTCCAGCATGGACTGGCCTTGCCGCCCCAACATGCCGGGGAGCGCCAGTGTGAGGGTCGGCACGCCCATCCACAGTGCTTCGGCGGTGGTCGTGCCACCGGGATAAGGGAAGGTGTCGAGCAAGATGTCCACCGCGTTGTAAGACGATAAATACAGCTCGCGGCTGACGGGCCCCAGCAGGTCCACGCGGTCCGCATCGATGCCCGCCGCCTCTAAGCGCCCGGTGAAGCGTGCGCGTTGCCCTTCGTCATTCAACTGAGGCGCTTGCAGGCGCAGGCGGGCCAGCGGACAAGCGTTCAAAATTTTCGCCCACGCGGCCAGCACGCCCGCATTGATCTTGGGCAGCGTCTGAAAACAGCCGAAGGTGATGAAGCCGTTGGTCAGCACGGGCGGCGCTGCGGGCGACTCGGTCACCACGGGCGGGCTCATGCACAAACGCGTGTGCGGCAGGCGCACCACGTGCTCCACATACAGCGATTCTTCGCCAGTGGGCACACAAACTGGATCGGCCAGGATAGCGTCCATCTGCGTTAGGCCCGTGGTGGCAAAGTAACCCAACCAGCTGACCTGCACCGGAGCGGGTTTGCCCGCAAACACCGGCAGGCGGTTGCCCGCCGTGCGGCCTGACAAGTCCACCAAAATATCGATCTCATCGCTGCGGATCTGCGCGTCCAGCCGGGCGTCATTCCACAAATCAACTGTGTGCCATGCGGCAAAGGCAGGTCGGATGTCCTGCGTGAGTTCGTCGGTCAGCGCGTGGTTGGCATAGGCCAGCAGCGTCAGTTCGCCAGACGCCACGGCGGTGGACGCCAGGGCCAGCAGCACATCGCGCAAGAAGTAACCCACCGGGTGCTTGCGCAAGTCGGCCGACACAAAGCCCACACGCAAAGGTTTTTTGTCGGCCGCCCGGCGCGGCCATGCGTGGCGCACCGGGTTCAGTTCGCCCACACGCCGGATCAGGGCTTGCTGAGCCACTTCATCGGGCGGGTAGCGGTAATGCTGCACAAAAATCAGGTTGGCCAGCGAGTCGATGTGACGGGGGTCCACATCGAGTGCGGCCTGGTATGCCTGACTGGCAGCTTCAAAATCGAACGTGTCTTGCAGCATCTTGGCGATGTTGAACCGCGCCTGCACGTTGCCGGGTTCAATGGTCAGGGTGCGCTGGTAGGCAGCGCGTGCTTCTGCCCATTGGCCCAGCGACTGGTACGTGAGGCCCAGATTGAGCTGTGAATTGGCATGGCCAGGGCGGTGATGAACCGCTTGTTTCAAAAAGCCCAGCGCTTGTTCGTGGCGCTTGAGTTTTTGCAGCGCCAGTCCCAGATTGGACAGCGCCTCCACATGCGCGGGCTGGCGCTTCAGAATGGCCTGGTACAGCGTCACTGCCAGCTCGAGCCGGTGTGTGCGGGCGGCCAGCGTGGCCTTGAGGTTGAGCGCAGCGACTTCATGCGTGGCGTGCAAACCCGGCATGGCCAACAAGGTATCGGCCTGCTGCTCGGCCTGGTCCCATTCGGCCCGGTGATACAAAGCCACAGCGGCTTCATACAAGATCTGCGCTTGGGACGCAGCAGGGGCTGAACGAACAGGCCCAGGTACCGCTTGCCCCAGCATTTTGGCCAGCACGCCCGAAGGCTGTGCAGTTCGGCCTTTGGTTGGTGGTTTTTTCATGGGATCACAAGGCCAGATGCAGGAAAGGATGTCTTTGGAGAGTATGTATTTTAGTTCTCAAAGAATGACTTGCCGGATCGATGCAATGGACGAGGCAGGGAGGTTCTCCGACGCGTGCCCTCAACGCGGCATCAGGCTTGCGGGTTCGTCTGAAGCCAAGACCTGATCAGCCCACAGCGCCAGCTTGGCCGTGTCTGAGCGCAGCACTTGGTGTTTGACTGAGAGGATTTGCGAGGGGTGCATAGAAAAGCTGCGCAGCCCCAAGCCCAGCAACAAACGCGTCATGGCCACATCACCGGCCATCTCCCCGCACACGGAAACACTTTTGCCTTGTCGCTGACACTCGGCAATGGTGTCGGCGATCAAGCGCAAAACGGCCGGATGCAACGGGTCGTACAAATGCGCCACCGATTCATCGGCACGGTCAATGGCCAGGGTGTACTGGATCAAATCGTTGGTGCCGATCGACAAAAAGTCGAAGTATTTGAGGAATAAGCGCAAAGACAAAGCCGCGGCCGGGATTTCAATCATGGCACCCAGTCGAACGGGGCCATAAGCCACGGCACGGCGGTCCAGCTCTTGTCTGGCCTGTTCAATCAACGCCAGGGTCTGCCGGATTTCACTGCCATGCGCGAGCATGGGAATCAACAAATTGACCTTCCCGTGCGCTGCAGCACGCAAGATGGCGCGCAACTGGGTCAAGAACATGGACGGGTCGGCCAAACTCCAGCGGATGGCTCGCAAACCCAATGCCGGGTTCAAGTGGGCTGCGTCGTGGCGGGCCTCGTCAAGCGGTTTGTCAGCTCCCACATCCACTGTGCGGATGGTCACGGGCAGGCCATTCATGCCATCTACAGCGCGCCGATAGGCCTCGTACTGTTCGTCTTCACCCGGCAAGTTGCCCTGTCGACCCATGAACAAAAACTCACTGCGGAACAGGCCCACACCCACTGCACCTGCCGTGATGGCCGCAACGGTGTCTTCAGGCATTTCGATGTTGGCAATCAGCTCGATCTTTTGGCCATCCAGCGTCACCGCCGGGGTATGCCGCAGACGCGCCAAGCGCTCCCGTTCCAAATCACCCTGGCGCTGTTTGAATCCATAGTCGGCCAGGATGATGGGCGAGGGGTCGACAATGACCACGCCAGCATCGCCATCAATGATCACCCAGTCGTCTTGCTTGACCAATTGACTGGCGCTGCGCGCTCCGACCACGGCCGGAATATCCAAGCTGCGGGCGACGATGGCGGTGTGCGACGTCTTACCCCCTACATCGGTGACAAAGCCTGCAAAAATGCTTTGTTTGAACTGCAACATGTCGGCAGGCGACAGGTCGTGGGCCACCAACACAAGCGGCACGTCCATGGTGTCGCCCAATTGCAGCTCTTGTTGCGGACGAGCCGGGCGACGCGCCTGCGCCACCAAAGTGCCAGTGCCTTTGAGGCTGTGCAGCACCCGTTCAGCCACCTGCTCCACATCGGCTTTGCGCTCTCGCAGGTAGGGGTCGTCCATTTCATCGAACTGGCGACCAATGATTTCCAATTGACTGGTCAGGGCCCATTCGGCGTTGTAGAGGCGGTCCTTGATCCACTGCACCACGCCTGCCGTGAGCTCCTCGTCCAGCAGCAGCATCAGGTGCACATCCAGCAAGGCGACCAATTCGTGGGGGGCGTCTTTGGGCATGTCTTTTTGCAGCCGCTGCAGTTCATCGACCACCGCATCACGGGCAACACGCAACCGCTCAATTTCCGACTCAATCTCGCCTGGGCCGATGAAATAGTGGGCAACATCCACACGGCTGGAGGCCACCAGCACCGCGCGGCCAATGGCAATGCCCCGGGCGACCGCCAAACCATGGATGCTGAAAGTCATGGCTTATTCGCCTTCGCCGAACTTGTCATTCATCAGCGCCAACAAGGCGGCCATGGCTTCGTCTTCGCGCTCGCCAATGGTTTCAAGTACCACCTCACTGCCCAAACCGGCGGCCAACATCATCACGCCCATGATGCTTTTGGCGTTGATGCGGCGCTCGCCCTTGCTGAGCCAGACTTCACATGGAAAGCTGCCTGCCAGCTTGGTGAGCTTGGCCGAAGCGCGGGCGTGCAGACCCAATTTATTGCTGATGGTCGTGGTGGTTTGGGGCATGTCTCTTTCCTGTTTGATTTTGCGGGGCCGTGCTGCCCACGGGCATCACGCCTTGGGTGCCGCCCGCCTGTGCACGTGCGGCCAGTGCCTCCAAGCTTTCATGCCGGTAGCACACGCTACGCAACAACATGGGCAAATTGATACCGGCCACCAAGCGGGTGCGCACCCCGTCATTGAGCTGCTGAGCCACATTGCACGGTGTGGCACCAAAGACGTCGCTGAGCAACAACACTTCCTCGGTGCCCAGCGCTCGGATCGCTTCGTATGCCTTGGCCAGACTTTGCTCGGGCGCTTCATGGGGCAGTACATCCAGAGCCCATACGCCCGAGGCACAGTCCGGGAACACGTGCAAGGCACATTCCCGCAGCGCGTTGGCCAAAGGTGCGTGGGCGATGATGAGGATACCGATCATAAGGGCCTCATTATCAGGTCTGATCCGGCTTGCTCAGCAGGAAGTAAATCCACGACAAAAATGAACAAACGGCAAAACCTGCCAACGCCACCTGATAGGCCATGACCGATGTCAAGCCCAGAGTGCGACCGGCATCGACCGCTAAACCAATTCCCCACTGGACCACAAAAATCCCGGCAAAGATGACCAAGTTGTAAGCCGATAGCGCACGTCCGGCCAAATGGGCCGGGAAAGCCATGCCCACGGCGGGTTGTGCCAAAGCGACAAAGGTGCTGCTCACGCAATACAGTGCCAAGCCAGCCGCCGCAGCCCCCTGGATATTGCGGCCAAACCCGACCAACACCGCCAAGGCCATGAAGGTCAAGGGCAAACCCCAGGCGATCAAACGCTCCACCGGGATACCTCTGCGTGCCAAACGCGGCGTGATGAGACCCCATACCCAAAAGGCCAGCAACATGCTGAGATTGATGAAAAACAAACCCGTGGCCGCTTCGGCCGCTGTCCAGCCCGCCACCTGTGTCATCCAGGGGCCCGCCCACAAAGTTTGAATCGCCACCATGCCACCGTAGCTGAAGAAACCAATCGGTGTCATCCGCCAAAAGTAGCGACTGCGCCAGATTGCACGGTAAGTGCCATCGTCATCGGCGGGGGACATCGGTGCACCGCCAGACACCGTCTGCGCTTTTTGCCAGCGAGGCACCACCAGCGCAATCAACAGCATCGCCAAAGCGATCATCACACCCAACACCACAAACAAGGCACGCCAACCCCAAATGGGCATGAGCCATTGCACCGGCAAAGTGGCCGCCAACATACCCAAAGAACCTGTCATCAGCATCCAGGAATTGGTGCGCAATTGGGTGCTGGCATCAAACCAACGCCGATAGCCCGTCAATGGTGCCATCAGACAGGCACTGACACCCATGCCGCACAAGATCCTGGCTGCCAGCAAGCCATGGAAACTGTCGGCCCAGGAAAACGCAAGGCAGCCCAACACCGCAAACGTCAAAAAGGCCAGAATGACCCTTTTGGGGCCGTGCTTGTCCAGCCATCGCCCCAAAGGCAATTGGGTGAGCGAAAACCCTAAAAAATAGCCGCCTGCCAACAAGCCCAGGTCTTGCGCACTCAATGTGAACTCGTTGGTCAGCGTGGGCGACAAGGTGGCGGTGATCGCCCGCACCAAGGCCGAGAAGAAATAAGCCAGCGCAAACGCCAAAAAGACCACCACCGCCAAGCGACGAGGCAGATGCTCAGTGCGTTCCAAAGTCAGGTTGCTCATGGCTTAAGTCCTTCAAACAAGGTGTTGGCCATCTCTGGCTGCATTTTCCGGTCGTACACCACAGCGTGTATGAGCCTCACACGTTCACCATCGGAGATGGCACCCCAAACAGCGTCCATCATCACTGCTTCGCCATCGGCTCGCAGGCCTTGGGCCTGAATCCTGTGCGACGTTGACAGTGGCAAGTGCCCTGGTCGATGCCATTTTTGCTGCTGCTCTGCCGCCAATGGCTGGGGCACGCGTGCATTGTCCAAGGTGACTTTTTGCCAAACCGCCAGCACGGCATTGGCATCAATCCCCGCTACCAAGGGGGCCGTCATCACCGCCAAGATGGCGCTGCCACTTTCACAACCCACGACCTGCAAGTCCACAGACGCACCGCCCAACGGGACCGAGCGCGTCGTGCGGTCGGGTTTGCAAGGCAATTGGGCTTTGAGGGTGGTGCCCTCCAAGGTGACTTCCCGCCAGTTCTGGCTGGGGCTGCATGCACTCAAAGTCAGCGCAAGTATCAGGCTGGCCATCATGGCCGAGTATTGGGTTCGCATAGGGGGTGATTATCCTGATCAGCGATGACTTTTGGTTTTGGCGACAATGAAGGCATGAATTCACTCGATGGCATCCGCGTTCTTGACCTATCCCGCGTTCTAGCGGGCCCTTGGTGTACCCAGACTTTGGCCGACTTAGGGGCCGACGTCATCAAAATTGAGCGCCCCGGCTCTGGGGATGACACCCGAACTTGGGGCCCCCCCTTTTTGAAAGATGTACAAGGCCTAGACACAGCCGAAGCGGCTTATTACTTGGGTGCCAACCGCAACAAACGGTCCGTCACCTGCGACATCGCCCAGCCTGAAGGTCAGGCGCTGATCCGTGAGCTGGTCAAGCATTGCCATGTGTTCGTTGAAAACTTCAAGGTGGGCGACATGGCCCGCTACGGGTTGGACTACGCCAGCCTGAGTGCCATCAACCCGCGATTGGTCTACTGCAGCGTGACGGGCTTTGGCCAGACCGGTCCTTACCGTGAACGCGCTGGCTATGACTACGCGGTGCAGGGCATCGGCGGGCTGATGAGCGTGACCGGCGAACGGGATGACCTGGGGGGTGGCCCCCAAAAAGTGGGCGTGGCGGTGGCCGACTTGTTCACCGGCATGTATGCCACCGTGGCCATTTTGGCAGCACTGCGCCATGCCGAGCGCACAGGCGAAGGTCAGCAAGTGGACATGGCTTTGCTGGACACCCAGGTGGCAATGCTGGCGAACCTGGGTTCCAACTTTTTGGTCAGTGGCAAAGTGCCAGGCCGTGCGGGCAATGCCCACCAGAATATCGTGCCCTACCAGGTCTTTGAGGTCATGACACCCGCTGACGCTGCCCCAGGCACCCGCGACCACCTGATTTTGGCAGTGGGCAACGATGGACAATTTGCCAAGTTCTGCGCCGTGGCGGGACACCCCGAGCTGGCCAAAGACCCGCGCTACGCCTTGAATGCCAACCGTGTGCGCCACCGCGCCGAATTGGTCCCCTTGCTCGAGAACATATTGAAAACACGCACCAAGGCCGACTGGCTCGCCGCCCTAGAGGCAGCCAAAGTACCTTGTGGTGCGATCAACACATTGGGCGAAGTCTTTTTGGACCCTCAGGTGCAAGAGCGCGGCATGGTCAGCACCTGGGACCACCCGATCCAACCCGGTCTCAAGTTGGTGTCCAGTCCGATCAAGATGAGCCGCACCCCGGTGCGTCAGGATTTACCGCCGCCCCTGCTGGGACAGCACACCGCCGAAGTCTTGACCGAAGTATTGGGCTGGAGCGCTGAACAACAAGGTCCGTTACGCGGCAAAGGGGTGATCTGATGGCGAACTATTTGTTGGTGCATGGTGCCTGGCATGGCGCTTGGTGCTGGCAACGTGTTTTGCCTGGCTTGATCCGCGCCGGACACCGCGCCCATGCGGTCACGCTCACAGGCGTGGGTGAGCGCGCCCATTTGCTCAGCCCAACCATTGATCTGGAAACCCACATCCAGGATGTCATGGCCGCCATGGACGCCGAGGAATTGGACAACGTTGTCCTGGTCGTGCACTCTTATGCAGGCATGCTGGGTACCGCCGTTGCCGACCGAAGGCCCGAGCGCTTACGCCATCTGGTTTATCTGGACGCTGTATTGCCCAAGCCTGGCGAATGTTGGAGCAGTACCCACGCCAGCGCCACTCGCAATGCGCGCATTGCGTCCGCGCAAGCTGACCCGCTGCACAGTTTTCCAGCGCCCGACCCTTCGGTATTCGGCTTGAGTGATGCCGACCATGCTTGGGTCAAGCGGCGTCAAACGCCGCATCCCGGTGGCCCTTACACCCATGTGCTTCACTTTGATCCCCAACGGGTATGCAGCGTGCCACGCACTTTCATCAACTGCACCGAACCGCCCCTAGGCACCATCGACATCAGTCGCCAGCGCATGGTGGATCCAAAGTTTTGGAATGGGGCGTGGTTGCCTGGCTCGCAAGTCTTAGAGATGAAAACCGGCCACGACCCCATGGTCAGCGATCCCCAAGGCCTGCTGGCATTGCTGCAGGCTTTGGCATGACACGTGTCAGCGCAAAGCCCCGAACACTTTACTGAGCAAAGCGTTACCTGCTTGAGCAGGGTTCTGACGGATTTTCTTTTCTTCTTCTCCGATCATGAAATACAAACCGTCGAGCGTTTTAGCAGTCACATGCGACTCCAGCTTGGCTTTGTCTTTGTCCAACAAGCCCATGCCTGACAACTTGACTGCGACAGTGTTGTATTGATCCACTACCCCCAGCTTTTTTAATGATTGCCTGACCGTGGGCATGAATTCGCTGGACAACGGTTCACGTGTTTTGCTGGCAAAAAACTGCGTGACCGAGTTCTCCCCTCCTTGCAAGATGCCCTTGGCATCCTGAACCGACATGTCCTGAATTGACTGCTTGAGCCATTTTTTTGACAACGGGATGGCCGCTTCAGCTGCGCGATTCATCTGCAAGTTCAATTCATCGATTTGCTTACCCAAGCCCAAGGTTTTGAGCAACTTGGCGCTCTTGCTGATCGCATCCGGCAAGCCAATGCGAACCTTGTCATTGCCCCAAAATCCATTTTGAGCTCCGAGCAATTGCACCGCCATGTCACTGCCTTTTTCCAAGGCCAACTTGAGTCCTTTAGACGCATCTCCAGCGCTCAGATCTGCCAACTCAATGGCACTCGCTGGCGCAATCACCAGACAACCCGCGGAAATCACGAACGTATTAAACTTTCGACGATGAAGATGCATTTGAATACTCCCTGGAATCTGCAGCCTTTGGGCCGCCTTGTTTTGAATAGCGTCTGCGCAATGAGCTTGGTGTTGGCCATCGCAGGCTGCTCTGCCGAGCGCGCCCCTGAATCTTCCTTTGTTTTGTTAGACGGCTCAACCATGAGCTCCACACAATTGCAAGGAAAAGTATCTTTGGTGAATTTTTGGGCCACCAGCTGCACGACTTGTGTGGCCGAAATGCCGGAATTGGTGGCCACCTACCAACAGTACAAAGACAAGGGTTATCAGACTTTGGCTGTGGCGATGAGTTACGACCCACCCAGTTACGTGGTCAATTTTGCCCAAACGCGTCAATTGCCCTTCAAAGTAGCCATCGACAACACTGGTGCCGTTGCGAGGGCGTGGGGCGACGTCAAATTAACGCCCTCCACTTTCTTGTTGAACAAGCGTGGTGAGATCGTCAAGCGTTATGTCGGCCCCCCCAATTTTGCTGAGCTGCACCAACTGATTGAGAAACTGTTGGCAGAGTCCTGAGCAAACCCAAGGCTCAGGACGGTCTGCCATCAATCTTTACGGAAGGTGTCGTGGCAGGCTTTGCAACTCGCTGCCGCTGGGCCGAATGCGGTCTTCAATGCGTCCAAATTACCCGCCTTGGCAGCCGTATTGAGCTTGTTGATTTCAGCCTGCATCTTGTCTGATGCCTCTTTGTATTTAGCGGCTTCTTTCCAGATTTCAGGCTTGGCGCGGGTATCGCCTTTGTCGGTGCCCTCTCCAAATGCAGCCCATGGCAGTTTGGCCAGCGTCGCCACCACTTCTGCGTTTTCTGCGGCCAATTTGGCGTCGTAGGGTGCGCGACCACTGGCCATGGCTCCGAGGCGCCCAAAGTGAGCGGCCATGACGGTGAAGCTGGCCTTGCGGTATTTGACGGCGTCTTCCGGTTTGGCAAACTGGGCCTGTGCTGGCACAGACAGTGTGAAGGCCATGGCAGCGCAAAGCCCGCTCAAAATCTTTTTCATGTGAACTCCAATTGTTTGTAAGACCGGTAAAAGAGTCCTATCCTTTTACACTGACTCAGTCTCGCATATATTTCTTTTCCCTGCATCCATGAAAGTGCTTATGTTCACTGTTCGTATCTGGGATTTACCCACCCGTTTGTTTCACTGGCTTTTGGCGACATCGGTCATCGGCTTGGTCATCTCAGGCAACATCGGTGGAGATGCCATGGTCTGGCATTTCCGCTTTGGCTACGTTGTACTGACACTTTTGCTGTTTCGCGTTGCTTGGGGCTTGATGGGGGGTCATTGGTCACGCTGGTCTCAACTGCCACTCCATCCTTCCGACATCCGGGCCTATCTCTCAGGACGCGCCGATCCCGCTCATCGTGTGGGGCACAACCCATTGGGTTCTTGGTCTGTAGTGGCCTTGCTCTTTTTCTTGGGCCTGCAAGTGGGCAGCGGCTTGGTCAGTGACGATGAGATTGCCAATATGGGCCCTTTGGCCTCGCTGGTTTCTGGTGCTGTGGTCAGCTTTGCGACCAGTTGGCACAAAGGCTGGGGCAAGATCATCCTGATGGTCCTGGTGACCCTTCATGTGTTGGCCATTGCTTGGTACCGTTGGCATAAACGTGAGTCGCTGGTCCCAGCCATGTGGCATGGCGACAAGGTCTTGGACGAATCCGCCTCGGCCTCGCGCGACGACCTCAAGACCCGAAGCCTGGCATTGTTGGTATTGCTCGTCGCGGTATTGCTTGTGGCTTCCCTTGTGTCCTTAGGGGACTGAATCACAGCGCTCTTTTTGCAGTGATCCATACAGCCGCTACACTGTGACGTCCGTTTTCGTTTTTACACCTTCACCTTGCACACGCCCACTGTTCAATTACGGCATCCAGTCAAAGATGGCGACTGGGTTCAGACCCGCTCCATCTTTCAGGAATACGCTTCTAGCCTCAAAGTCGACCTGTGTTTTCAAGGCTTTCAAGAGGAGCTATCCGGTCTGCCTGGCGATTACGCCGAGCCCCGTGGTGCGCTGCTGCTGGCTTGGGTGGATGAGACTGTGGCTGGCTGCTGCGCCTTACGGCCACTCGATACCTCCGATTACACCAACGCGGCCGAAATGAAGCGCTTGTATGTGCGCCCCGCATTTCGTGGCTTGGGCTTGGGACGGCAGTTGACTGAGGGTATTTTGGATGCCGCACGCAGTGCAGGTTACAGCTGCGTTTTGCTCGACACACTGGACGACATGGAGTCAGCCCGCGCTTTGTACGAAGACTTGGGTTTTGAAGAAATTCCCCCCTACTATCACAACCCTCATGCAGGGGCGCATTACCTCAAAGTCAACATCGACTGACATTTATACAGATGAAAAAAGGGACCTGCTGGTCCCTTTTTTATGGGCATACAGAGTTTCAGCCTTTGGCCTGGGCCAACAAAGTACCCGCATCGCTGACTTCAAATTTGCCGGGACCTTCCACATTCAAAGTCGCCACTTTGCCGTCTTTGACCAACATAGAGTAACGGTTGCTGCGCACACCCATGCCGCGGCTCGTCAGGTCCAGCGTCAAACCGGTCGCTTTGCTGAAGTCTGCGCTGCCGTCACCCAACATGCGCACCTTGGCGCCTGTCTTCTGGTCACGCGCCCAAGCACCCATGACGAAAGCATCGTTCACGCTCACGCACCAGATTTCGTCCACACCAGCCGCCTTGAAGGCATCGAAGTTGTCGACATAGCCTGGCACATGTTTGGCCGAGCAAGTGGGCGTGAATGCACCCGGCAATGCAAACAAGGCGATGGTTTTACCTGCAGAGGCTTTGGTGACGTCGACAGGATTCGGGCCGATGCTGCAGCCATTGCCCTCGACTTCAACAAATTCCATCAGCGTGGCTGCTGGCAGGGTGTCTCCGACTTTGATCATGTTGTGTTCCATTGGTTTATTGGCGGAAGTGCCAAGGTAAAAAAAAACGACCCACCATTGTGGGTCGTTTTTTGAAAGTGTGCAGAAGTCAGGCTTTTGGGCTTAGACGGCTGCAGCCTTCTGAACCAGGCGAGTAGCCACCCAGTTTTTGGTCTTCGAAATCGGACGGCTTTCCGTGATTTCGATGGTATCGCCCAGGTGGTATTGACCTGTTTCGTCGTGTGCGTGGTACTTGCTCGACTTGGCCACGATCTTGCCGTAAAGCGCGTGTTTCACACGACGCTCGACCAGCACGGTCACGGTTTTGGCGCGCTTGTCGCTGACCACCTTGCCAATCAAGGTGCGCTTGAGGGATGTTTTAGCTTCCGTCATGGTCACTCCTTACTTGGCGGCTTGCTTTTGGGCAAGGATGGTTTTGGCACGGGCGATGGAACGGCGAGTCTGGCTCAGCGTACCGGTGTTACCGAGTTGTTGCGTGGCTTTTTGCATACGAAGGCCAAAGTGAGCTTTTTGCAGCGCTTTGATTTCGTCTTTCACACCAGCAACGTCTTTTTGGCGCAATTCAGCAGCGTTCATTTCTTGTTTCTCCTGAATTATTGGCCAATCATGCGGGCCACAAAAGTGGTACGCAAGGGCAACTTGGCAGCGGCCAATTTGAAGGCTTCGCGGGCCAACTCTTCTGGCACGCCTACGATTTCGTAGAGCACCTTTCCGGGTTGGATCTCAGCCACGTAGTACTCGGGGTTACCTTTACCGTTACCCATACGCACTTCAGCAGGCTTGGTGGAGATCGGCTTATCGGGGAACACACGAATCCAGATGCGACCACCACGTTTGACGTGACGGGAAATCGCACGACGTGCGGCTTCGATCTGACGGGCCGTCAAACGGCCACGGTCTGTGGACTTGAGGCCGAAGTCACCGAACGCCACCGTGTTACCACGGGTAGCGACGCCGGTGTTGCGGCCTTTCTGTTCCTTACGGAACTTTCTGCGAGCAGGTTGCAGCATGTTGTTACTCCTTATTGACCGTCAGCTGCTGCAGCTGGCGCGGCGACTGTGCGTACGCGCTTAACGGCGGGTTTGGCATCACCGCCTGCACCGGCGGGCTTGTCGCTACCGTCAGTGGGGGCTGTGTTGGTGCCAGCGGGGCGACGTGGGCCACCACGACGATCACCTGTTGGGCGATCACCAGGGCGGGCGTCACGGCGAGGACCACGTGGGCGGCGCTCTTCTTCTGCACGTGGCTCAGCCAGCGCAGGAGCATCGTTGCGACCCAAGGTGTCACCTTTGTAGACCCAGACCTTGACACCGATGATGCCGTAGGTGGTCTTGGCTTCGGAAGTGGCGTAGTCGATGTCAGCGCGCAGGGTGTGCAATGGCACACGGCCTTCGCGGTACCACTCAGTACGCGCAATTTCGATACCGTTCAAACGGCCAGCCGACATGATCTTGATGCCTTGGGCACCCAGACGCATGGCGTTTTGCATAGCGCGTTTCATGGCGCGGCGGAACATGATCCGCTTTTCGAGCTGCTGGGTGATGCTGTCAGCGATCAGTTGGGCATCGATTTCAGGCTTGCGCACTTCTTCGATGTTGACCGCAACGGGCACGCCCAAGCGAGCAGCGAGTTCTTTTTTGAGCAACTCGATGTCTTCGCCTTTTTTACCGATCACCACACCTGGACGAGCCGAGAAGATGGTGATGCGGGCGCTCTTGGCTGGACGCTCGATCAGCACGCGGGAAACCGCGGCGTTCTTGAGCTTGGCCTTGAGGTACTCACGCACCTTGATGTCTTCGGCCAGCATGCCGGCGAAGTCACGGTTGTTCGCATACCAGCGGCTTGCCCAGTTACGGCTAACGGCCAGGCGGAAACCGGTAGGATGGATTTTCTGTCCCATAGTTCTTCCTGATTAATTGCCGACCGTCACATACACATGGCATGTGGGCTTGCTGATACGGTTGCCACGGCCTTTGGCGCGGGCAGTGAAACGCTTGAGCGTGGTGCCTTGCTCGACGTAGATGGTTTTCACCTTCAACTCGTCGATGTCAGCACCGTCATTGTGCTCAGCGTTGGCGATGGCGGACTCGAGAACCTTCTTGACGATACCCGCAGCTTTTTTCTGCGTGAATGTCAAGATGTTCAGAGCTTGATCCACTTTTTTACCGCGAATCAAATCGGCGACCAAGCGGCCTTTATCGACCGACAAACGGACGCCCCGGAGGACTGCACGTGTTTCCATGGTCTTTCCTTATTTCTTCTGGACTTTTTTGTCCGCAGGGTGACCCTTGAATGTCCGGGTCAGTGCGAATTCGCCCAATTTGTGGCCAACCATTTGGTCGGTCACATAAACAGGAACGTGTTGCTTGCCGTTGTGAACGGCGATGGTCAGACCGATGAAATCGGGCAGAACCATGGAGCGACGCGACCATGTCTTGACGGGCTTTTTATCTTTGGTGGCAACGGCTTTTTCAACCTTGGCCAACAAATGGTGGTCAACGAATGGACCCTTTTTGAGAGAGCGTGTCATTGTCTAACCCTTACTTCTTGCGACGCGACACGATCATGACCTGTGTGCGCTTGTTGTTACGGGTACGGTAGCCCTTGGTGAGGTTGCCCCACGGGTCTACTGCATGACGGCCTTCGCCGGTACGGCCTTCGCCACCACCGTGCGGGTGATCCACCGGGTTCATGGCGACGCCACGCACGGTTGGGCGAATACCCATCCAGCGCTTGACACCGGCCTTGCCCAATTGACGCAGGCTGTGTTCTTCGTTGGCGACTTCACCAATCGTGGCACGGCACTCGATGTGGATCTTGCGAACTTCACCGGAGCGCATACGCACTTGAGCGTAGATGCCTTCGCGAGCCAGCAAAGTGGCCGAAGCACCAGCCGAGCGGGCAATTTGAGCACCAGCACCGGGCTTGAGCTCGATGCAATGGATGGTCGAACCCACAGGGATGTTGCGAATAGGCAAAGTGTTGCCAGCGCGGATTGGCGCTTCTGGACCCGACATCAGGGTTGCACCGGTTTCAATGCCACGTGGGGCAATGATGTAACGGCGCTCGCCATCGGCGTAGCACAGCAAAGCAATGTGCGCAGTACGGTTTGGATCGTACTCAATGCGCTCGACCTTAGCCGGGATCGCATCTTTGTTGCGCTTGAAGTCGACCACGCGGTAGTGGTGCTTGTGACCACCGCCTTTGTGGCGAGTTGTGATGTGACCGTTGTTGTTACGGCCCGACTTCTGGTGCTGGGGTTCCAGCAACGGAGCGTAGCCTTCACCTTTGTGCAGGTGGTCACGGGTGACCTTCACCACGCCACGACGGCCTGGGGATGTCGGTTTGATCTTGATGACAGCCATGATTACGCAGCCTCCCCGGACAGGTTCAGCTCTTGACCTGGTTGCAGCGTGACATAAGCCTTGCGAACGTTGTCGCGACGGCCAATGGTCTTGCCAAAACGCTTGGTCTTGCCCTTGGTATTCACCACAGAGACGCCTTTAACCTCAACCTTGAACATCAATTCCACAGCGGCTTTGATTTCAGGCTTGGTGGCGTCTTGCAGCACTTTGAATGTCACAGCGTTGGATTTTTCTGCAACCATGGTGGCCTTTTCGGACACGATGGGCGCAACCAGCACGGACATCAGACGACCTTCGTCAAACTTCACGGCGCTCATGCAAACATCTCCTTGAGTTTGTCCATGGCACCTTTGGTCACGAGGACTTTCTTGAAGTTCACCAAAGACACGGGATCGGCGTAACGTGGCTCAACAATCAGGATGTTGA
This sequence comes from Limnohabitans sp., assembly GCA_017986605.1. Classification (GTDB taxonomy): domain Bacteria; phylum Pseudomonadota; class Gammaproteobacteria; order Burkholderiales; family Burkholderiaceae_C; genus Limnohabitans_A. The sequence goes on along the minus strand of JAGNVG010000014.1, from coordinate 2,974 downwards.
TCAGGTTGCGCGATGCCAAGTACAGGTTTTCGTCGACTTCGTCAGCGATCACCAGCACGTTGTCGAGACTCATGGCCTTGAACTTGGCAGCGAGCTGCTTTGTTTTTGGGGTCTCAACTTTGAAGGAATCCACCACAGCCAAACGGCCTTCGCGAGCCAGCTGCGAGAAGATCGAAGCCATACCAGCGCGGTACATCTTCTTGTTGATCTTCTGTGTGAAGTTTTCGTCGGGCATGTTCGGGAAAATCCGACCACCGCCACGCCACAAAGGCGAGGAAGTCATACCAGCACGAGCGCGACCAGTGCCTTTCTGTTTGAAAGGCTTCTTGGTGGAGTGGTGAACTTGTTCACGGTCCTTTTGAGCGCGGGTGCCTTGACGGGCATTGGCCTGATAAGCCACCACGATTTGGTGGATCAGGGCTTCGTTGTATTCACGACCGAACACGGTTTCAGGCGCATCCACTTTGGAAGCGGCTTGACCTTGGTCGTTCAGGAGTTCGAGCTGCATCAGTTCGCTCCTTTAGCTTTGATGGCGGGACGCACGGTCACGAAACCACCCTTTGAACCAGGAATGGCACCCTTGACCATCAACAGGCCACGGGCTTCATCAACGCGGATAACGGCCAAGTTCTGAGTGGTGCAAGTCACATCACCGAGGTGACCCGACATTTTTTTGCCTGGGAACACGCGGCCTGGATCTTGGGCCATCGAAATCGAACCGGGCACGTTGTGCGAACGGCTGTTACCGTGCGATGCGCGCTGCGATTTGAAGTTGTGACGCTTGATCGTGCCAGTGAAGCCTTTACCGATGGAAGTGCCTTGCACGTCCACTTTCTGACCCACAGCAAACACAGCAGCCACGGGCACAGTGGCGCCAGCGGCGTACTGGGCGGCCGTGTCGGCGGTCACACGGAATTCTTGAATGATTTCACCGGCTTCAACACCGGCTTTGGCCAAGTGACCAGCGATAGGCTTGGTCACGCGCGATGCCTTGCGGGCACCAAATGTCACTTGCAAAGCGACATAGCCATCGTTCTCTTGGGTTTTGACCTGGGATACGCGGTTGTTAGACACATCCAGCACTGTGACAGGAACAGAATCCCCATCATCAGTGAACAGACGCATCATGCCCACCTTGCGACCCAGCAACCCGAGGGAGTTGCTCAGACTCATTGTTTTCTCCAAAACTTCCACCGAGGCCACTTCAATTGGCAGCCCCGTTTGGTATGTGAAAGACTGTTAATAAATCTCACCCCAAAAGAGGTGAGCCTGAAATTATAGCCCGGCTCGCCATTTCTGGCAAGTCGGGCCTTATTCCAAGTGGTTGGATGGCTTTTCAGCCACCCCAAACGGCATTACTGCAGTTTGATTTCAACGTCCACGCCAGCAGGCAGATCGAGTTTCATCAGGGCGTCCACAGTTTTGTCTGTAGGGTCCACGATGTCCATCAAACGCTGGTGCGTACGGATTTCCAACTGGTCACGGCTGGTCTTGTTGACGTGCGGTGAACGCAGGATGTCAAAACGCTTCATGCGGGTTGGCAAAGGCACGGGGCCCTTGACAATCGCGCCAGTGCGCTTGGCGGTGTCAACGATCTCGGCAGCGGACTGGTCGATCAATTTGTAGTCAAACGCTTTCAGGCGAATGCGAATTTTTTGCTTAGATGACATGTCAATTCCTTGTGGTGAGTGTTTGCTTGCTGCAGCGCAAAGGCCAAGCCTTTGCGCCACTGATCCACAAAAGAATTAAGCGATGATCTTGGCAACGACGCCAGCGCCAACCGTGCGGCCACCTTCGCGGATGGCGAAGCGCAAGCCTTCTTCCATCGCGATGGGGTTGATCAACTTCACAGTGATCGACACGTTGTCACCAGGCATCACCATCTCTTTGCCTTCTGGCAATTCGATCGCGCCGGTCACGTCAGTCGTACGGAAGTAGAACTGAGGACGGTAGTTGTTGAAGAAAGGCGTGTGACGGCCACCTTCGTCTTTGGACAAGACATAGATCTCGCCAGTGAAGTGGGTGTGCGGCTTGATCGAGCCTGGCTTGCACAGCACTTGGCCGCGCTCCACGTCTTCGCGCTTGGTGCCGCGCAACAAGATACCGACGTTGTCGCCAGCTTGACCTTGGTCCAGCAGCTTGCGGAACATCTCAACGCCTGTGCAAGTGGTCTTGACAGTGTCTTTGATACCAACGATTTCGATTTCTTCGCCGACTTTGACGATACCGCGCTCGATACGACCAGTCACCACAGTGCCGCGGCCAGAGATGGAGAACACGTCTTCCACGGGCATCAGGAAGGCACCGTCCACTGCGCGGTCAGGCGTAGGAATGTAAGTGTCCAGAGCTTCGGCCAGCTTGAAGATGGCTTGCTCGCCCAGAGGGCCTTTGTCGCCTTCCAAGGCCAGTTTGGCAGAACCTTGAACGATCGGTGTGTCGTCGCCTGGGAAGTCGTACTTGGACAACAACTCGCGAACTTCCATTTCGACCAGTTCCAACAACTCAGCGTCGTCGACCATGTCGCACTTGTTCAGGAACACGATGATGTAAGGCACGCCAACCTGACGGGCCAACAAGATGTGCTCACGGGTCTGAGGCATAGGGCCGTCAGCAGCGGAGCAAACCAAAATAGCGCCGTCCATCTGAGCAGCACCCGTGATCATGTTCTTCACATAGTCAGCGTGGCCAGGGCAGTCCACGTGAGCGTAGTGACGGTTTTCTGTTTCGTACTCAACGTGAGCGGTGTTGATCGTGATACCACGAGCCTTCTCTTCGGGAGCCGCGTCGATCTGGTCGTACGCTTTGGCAGCACCGCCGAACTTGGCAGCCAACACGGTGGTGATGGCAGCAGTCAGTGTGGTTTTGCCGTGGTCAACGTGACCGATGGTGCCCACGTTCACGTGGGGTTTGGTCCGTTCGAATTTCTCTTTTGCCATATCTTCGACTCCGAAAAGTAGTGGTCAACAACCAAGAC